>JBIIRU010000180.1:0-5658 GCA_044341355.1 Cyanobium sp.
CGCTCCTGGGTGCAGCGCACGGCCAGGCCGGTGGGGATATGCAGGATGCGCACCGCCGTTTCCACCTTGTTGACGTTCTGGCCGCCGGCGCCGCCGGAGCGGGAGGTGGTCACCTCCAGGTCTTTTTCGGGGATGTCGAGCTTTACATCCTCATCCAGCTTGGGCATCACCTCGACACCGGCAAAGCTCGTCTGCCGTTTGTCGTTGGCGTTGAAGGGCGAGATGCGCACCAGGCGGTGGGTGCCCTTTTCGTTGCGGAGATAGCCATAGGCGTAGCGCCCGTCAATTTCGATCGTGCAGCTTTTGATGCCCGCTTCTTCCCCTTCGGAGAGTTCATCCACCGTCACCTTCATGCCGTGGTCTTCGGCCCAGCGGGTGTACATGCGCATCAACATCAGGGCCCAGTCCTGGGCATCGGTCCCCCCGGCGCCGGCGTTGATGGAGATCACAGCCCCCTCCTTGTCGTACGTGCCGGCGAGCAACCGCTCCAGTTCCCAACGGTCCAGGTCGGAGCGCAGGCTTTGGAGGCCCGCATAGGCTTCTGCCAGCAAGTCGTCGTCTGGTTCGAGGTCGTAGAGCTCCAGGGTGGCCCTGCCGTCGTCGATCAGCCCTTGCCAGCGGCTGAGCTGGGACAGTTGGGCTTTCACCTCATCGAGCTGGCGCATCTGCTTTTGGGCATTGGCCTGGTCATCCCAGAACGTGGGCTGGGAGGCGAGCTGCTCGAGATCCCGCTGGCGGGCATTCAGGGCCGGTACGTCAAAGACAGTCCTGGGCATGGCCCAGGCGGTCGGTGAGCTCGGAGAGGTCGCGTTTGAAATCCGTGAGGTCGAGCACGGGGGCAATGCATGGCTGAGTTCGACCGTACCAGTGGGGCGGGGCCCCCAGCCGGCCGTTGGCGCTGAGCTGCTTACGCTGGGGGATATCTGCCATTTGATTTAGCCATGGCCCAGTCCACGATCGGGCAGGAATCCTCCGATTCGGCCTCCGGGGAGCCAGCCCGGGTGGAGATCTATACCTGGCAGTTCTGCCCCTATTGCATCCGTGCCAAGGCGCTCCTTGACCGCAAGGGCATCAGCTACAGCGAATACCGGATTGATGGCGATCAGGAGGCCCGCAGCCGCATGGCCATCCGCGCCACCGGCCGCACCAGTGTTCCCCAGGTGTTTATCAACAACATGGGACTTGGCGGCTGCGACGACTTGTACGCCCTTGAGCGCAGCGGCCAGCTCGATGGCCTGCTGGGCCGGCAAGCGTGATCACCACCACTGAGCGTCAGGGGGCCCAGCTCTTTGTGGTCGACCCGATCGAGCGACTGAAGCCGAGCAAGGACTCCAGCGTGGCGCTGATGCAGGCGGCCCAGAGGGCCGGCCTGGAGGTTTGGGTCTGCACCCTTGCCGACCTTTCCGCCCGCGCCGATGACGCCCTTGGGGCGGCTGGCCACCGCGCCCATGGCTGGGTGCGTCGCCTCACCCTGGCGCCCATGGCCTGCGAGGGCGGCCAGTGGCAGGTTCCCGACCCCTGGTTCAGCGCCGCAGAGGCCCAGCTCCTGCCCCTCGATCGTTTCGGCTGGATCTGGATGCGCAAGGACCCGCCGGTGGATGAGGCTTATCTATATGCCACCCATCTCCTTGATCTGGCCAGCGCCAGGGGCGTGCGCGTCCTCAACCGTCCCGACTCCCTGCGCGGCCACAACGAGAAATTGAGCGCCCTGCGCTTTAGTTACCTGATGGCCCCGTCGTTGGTGAGCAGCCGGGTCGACCAGCTTGCCGCCTTCGTGGCCGACCACGGCGAGGTGGTGCTCAAGCCCCTCGGCGGCCGCGCCGGCCAAGGGGTGGTTTTTGCCGCCGCCGGGACGCCGGGCCTGCGGGCCCTGCTCGAACTGGTCACCAACCAGGAGCAGTTGCCAGTGATGGTGCAGGCGTTTCTGAAGGGTGTCGAGGCCGGTGACAAGCGCATCCTGCTGGTGGACGGCGAGCCCCTCGGGGCTGTCAATCGCTTGCCGGTCGCTGGCGACTTCCGCAGCAACCTGGCCGTTGGAGGCATCCCCCAGGCCTGTGACCTGAGCGAGCGGGAGCGGCAGATCTGTGGCGAGCTCGCCCCCTGGTTGCGCCAGGAGGGTCTGTTCTTTGTGGGCATCGATGTCATCGATGGCCACCTCTCCGAAATCAATGTCACCAGCCCCACCGGCATCCGGGAAGTGGAGCGCTTGGCCGGTGTGCCCCTGGCCGATCTGGTGCTGCAACGCCTGCTGCAGGGCGCGGCCCCCCCGGTGGCCGTCTGAGCCGTTAGCAGGGGGCCAGGTCGTGGCTGGGATCGCCCAGCAGGTGCAGCTGTTGCTGCAGAACCCCCAGCTTCAGGGCCACCTCCTGCAGTTCGCGCTCGGGCTGGGAGCCGCAGACCAGACCGGCCCCGGCCGTCAGTTCCAGTTGGTCCCCGCGCAGGGTGCCGCTGCGGATCGCCACCCGCAGGTCGGCATCCCCCTCACTGTCCAGCCAGCCGATGGGGGCGGCGTAATGGCCCCTTTCGAAGGGTTCCAGCGTGCGCAGCCAGGCCATCGCCTGGCGACGGGGCAGGCCCGCCACGGCGGGCGTCGGATGCAGAGCTTCCGCCAGGGTCAGGGGGTGCTGTCCCCCCAGGCGGGCGGTGATTGGCGTATGCAGATGCACCAACGCTCCATGGCGCGCCAGGCGCGGGTGTCGCGAACGTCGCGGGTTCAGGCCAGCCGCCTGCAGCACTTCGGTGATCGTGTCCACCACCAGCTCGTGTTCATGGCGGTCCTTGGTAGAGCGCAGCAGGTCGGGGGCGGCTTCACCCTGGGGGGCGGTGCCGGCCAGGCCGTCGCTGCGTAGCTGTCCCTGACGCACCGTCAGCAAGCGTTCGGGGGAGGCCCCCAGCAGGGCTTCGCCAGGGCGGCGCTGCCAGAGAAAACGGCAGCTGCCGCTTTGGCTGTGGCGCAGCTCGGCCAACAGGGTCAGGGGATCGGGGGCGGATTCCAGCCGCAGTTGCTGGCGGGCCGCCAGCACCAGCTTGCGCAGGTCACCGCCCCGCACCAGTTCGAGGGCCTTCTCCAGGGCCTGCCGGTAGCCCACCTGCCAGGAGGGCTCGATGGCCAGTGGTGTCGCCCACAGCTTGGGGGCACGGCTGGGGCTATCGCCTGCGGCGGCGCAGCTTTCCAGTTGCCGGGCCTTCTCCCACAGTTCTTCGGCCAGCCCCCGGGGCGTGACGCCGCCACCCAGTCCCCCCTGCAGTCGCAGCCAGCAATGGTGCCCCTGGCGACTCAGCTGCCAGCGGGGCAGCACCGCCTGCACCCCCGGGGCGCCGTCGCCCGGCAGCAGGGGGCTGGCGAAGAAGGCAAAGGCCAGCAGCAGTCGGGGCCTGGCCAGCGCCGGGCAGGGCAAGGGCCCGCTGGCCAGGCGGCTGAGGGTGAGAGTGCTGAAGCGCTGGGCCAGCTCGAAGCGGCGCGGGCCGCTGAGTTCGAGGTGGTGGGCGCGACCGCTGGCCGCCAGGCAGAGGCCTGGACTGCCATCCCAGAGGAAGCGAAAGCCTTCGCCATCCTGCAGCTCGGGCAGCACCCGCAGGGGATCGACGGGGGCCAGGGGCATGGCCAGGCTGATCAGGCCGTCCTCGTCGTGACCTGTGGCCAGCCGGGTGGCTTCCGCGGCTAGGTCGGAGAAGGACGGAGGAGCCTGCACCGGGAAACCTCGAAACCGGGGAGGAGGCTCGACAAATGTATGGGGCGTTGTCGGGCCCACGACGGTTGATGGCCTTGGATGGGCCCAGGTCGTAGCAAGCCGTTACGCCCGGGGGGGGTACCGTGACGCCATGGCCACACTTTTGCCAGGTGAAGTGGATAGAATGGAATTTACCTGGGTGGTTTGTTTGAAATTCACTAGAATTTTTTCGGCAATAGGGTCGCTTTAATGGCCGCCTATTCACGGTTGACCTTGTTTGGCTACTGGCTTGGTCCTGTTTTTATCCTTCTCAGTCACGCCGGTTGCCTGTTGTTGCTGACCACTGGCCTCAGTTTGGGGGCCATGGCTTGGGTCTTGGGCCTTTATCTGATCCGCATGTTTGCCACCACGGCCATCTACCACCGGCTACTGACGCACCGCTCCTACGACACCTCCCCAACCCTGTTGCGCCTGGGGTGCTTCGTTGGTGCCAGTGCCGGCCAGATGGGCCCCAGCTGGTGGAAAGCCCACCACCTGGCCCATCACCGCAGTCCCGATGCGGCGGCGGACGTCCATTCGCCGTTTCAGCCCCACGCCGGTTTCAGGGGGTTCGTTTGGTCCCAGGGAGGCTGGTTGCTTTCTCCCCAATTCCTGCCCCAGGCCCTGCCCGCCGATGTGGAAGCGGATCCCGTGCTGCGGGCCATCGACCGCTTCCACTTCGTGCCGCTGCTGCTGCTGGCCCTGCTGTCGTATCAGATCGGTGGGCTGACCTACTTGGGGGCTTTCTGTCTCAGTACCACCCTGCTGTTTCACGGAGTTCAAACGGTCAATTCCCTCAGCCACCTCTTCGGCAGCCAGCCCTTCCGCACCGCCGACAACAGCCGCAACAACTCTTTGGTGGCCTTCCTCACCCTTGGCGAGGGCTGGCACAACCTGCACCATGCCTTCCAGCATTCGGCCCGCCATGGCTACAGCTTCCGTGGCGATCGCCTCGTGGGTCTAGTGGATCCCACCTATGGCTTCATTCGCCTGCTGGAGGCCCTGGGCCTGGCCTGGAAAGTGAGGTTGCCCAGTGATCGCCAGCTGCAACGGCGGCGGCTTGGCGGCGATTCCCCGGGACTAAGCATGGGCCTCGATAAGGTTGCTGCCGAGGCCATGCCCATCCCGGAAGTGATGCGGGGCTGAGCCCTGGCTTGGCACCGAAGGTGGCGCCAGGGCTGCTCAAATGGTTCGGTTCCAGCCGTTGCCCCCCCCCCTCCTTCATGTCGGATCCCAGGCCCGAGCGGCGGCGCCTCTGGAAGGCCGCCATCAAGTGGCCGATGTATGCCGTGGCGGTCATGCCGGTGCTGCTGGCGGCCGGCTGGCGCCGCAGCCAAGGGCTGCCGGTCAGCCAGTCCCAGCTGCTGTTGTTTCTGCTGGCGGCGGTGTTGCTGCTGGCCTGGGAAAACCTGGCTAACGATGTCTTTGATGCCGACACCGGCGTCGATGCCCATGGCAAGCCGCATTCCCTGGTCAATCTCACCGGTCGGAGGGATCGGGTGGCGGTTTGGGCCAACGGAGCCCTGCTGCTTGGCCTGCTGTTGATGGCGCTGGTCGCTTTGCGCAGCACCGCGGCGGTCTTTGGACTGGTGCTGCTGTGTTGCGGCTTGGGATACATCTATCAGGGACCGCCCTTTCGACTGGGCTATCGCGGCCTGGGAGAACCCCTCTGCTGGCTGGCTTTCGGCCCCTGCGCCACCGCCGCAGCCCTGCTGGCCCTGGCCCCCGCTCAGCCGGCCGCTGCCCTTGGCGGCGGCGCCATCCCCTGGGGCACCGCCCTGGTGCTGGGCAGCGGTCCGGCCCTCGCCACAGCCCTGGTGCTGTTCTGTTCCCATTTCCATCAGGTGGCCGAGGACGCCTCCCATGGCAAACGCTCGCCGGTGGTGCGCCTGGGCACCGCCCGGGCCGCTGGCCTGGTGCCCTGGTTTGTGGCCATCTCCCTGGCCCT
>JBIIRU010000182.1:0-5642 GCA_044341355.1 Cyanobium sp.
TGGATTTGCCCACCCCCACGCGGCCAAATACCGCGACCCGGGGGGTGCGCTGCTGCAGGCGCTGCAGCTGGCGATCGAGGGCGCCGAGTTCGGGGCGCAGGGCGTCCTGTTCGCGGGGGCTGAGGGCCAGATCGCGGCGCCACTGGCGCAGCAATAACCAAGCCCGCTCGGGCGTTGGCGGCGGGCGATGGCGCGGGGGCGCTGAGGTCATCGCCAGGGGGGTGCCAACAGAGGGGGGCCTGGCCCCATTAAATCCCGTCGGGCAAATTTCGGGGCCTGGCCAGGTGGTGGGGACAACCCCCAGGGGCCCTGCCTGCCTGCGGTCAGCTGGGGCGACCGGCAGGATGGATCGAAATCTGTTGCCCCGAAGCCCCGTGATCGACCAGGCCGTCTTGCGTGATCGCCGCGACCGCTTCATGCATCGCCTGGGGGGTGCGGCGGCGGTGATTCCCGCGGCGCCGCTGGTGACGCACCACGCCGATGTCGAGCACGCCTTCCGCCAGAACAGTGATTTCTGGTATCTGACCGGTTTCGATGAACCGGGGGCGGTGGCGTTGTTTTTGCCCCACAAAACCGAAAATCCCTTCGTGATGTTTGTGGCGCCGAAGGAGCCGAGCGCCGAGGTCTGGAATGGCTTCCGTTGGGGTTGCGAAGGGGCGGTCGAACAGTTCGGCGCCGATCTGGCCCATCCCATCGAAGAATTAGAACAAAAGCTGGCCGGATACTTGGAGGGTGCCGAAGGCATCGCCTTTCGGGTGGGACGCCATCCCAAGGTGGAGCCATTGGTGCTGGCGGCCTGGGCCCAACAGCTGGATCGGGCCCCCCGCAGCGGCAGCGCGGCCCTGGGCTTGGTGGCCCCTTGCCCGCTGCTGCACGAATTACGCCTGCGCAAGAGCCCCGAGGAGCTGGAGCAGATGCGATTGGCGGCCCGCATTTCGGCCGAGGCCCACGAATTGGCCCGCCAGGTGGCCCGGCCCGGCCTCAATGAGCGCCAGGTGCAGGCAGTAATCGAGCAGCATTTTCTGGAGCAGGGCGCCCGCGGCCCGGCCTACGGCTCGATTGTGGCCGGCGGCGATAACGCCTGCGTATTGCACTACACCGCCAACAACAGCGAGCTGAAAGATGGCGATCTGCTACTGATTGACGCCGGTTGTTCGGTAAACGACTACTACAATGGAGACATCACCCGCACCTTCCCAATCAATGGCCGCTTCAGCGGCGAACAACGGGCCCTCTACGAGCTGGTGCTCGCCGCCCAGGAGGCGGCGGTGGCGGCCGTAGGGCCGGGAGCGACTGCCGAAGGGGTGCATGGCACCGCCGTCGGCGTATTGGTGGATGGCCTTCTGGAGCTGGGATTGTTGCAGGGAGAGCGCGATGGCTTGATTGAACAGGGCGCCTACCGCCACCTCTACATGCACCGCACCGGCCACTGGCTGGGGCTGGATGTACACGATGTGGGCGCTTACCGCCTGGGCGAACACCCGATGACCCTGGAGCCGGGCATGGTGCTGACCGTGGAGCCGGGGCTTTATGTGAGCGATCGGTTGCCGGTGCCCGAGGGCCAGCCCGCGATTGAGGAGCGTTGGAAGGGGATTGGGATTCGGATTGAGGATGATGTGGCCGTAACCGAGCGCGGGCATGAGAATCTGACGGCGGCGGCGTTGAAGGCCTCGGCGGCGATGGAGAGGTGAGGGGGCATGGATGTGAAGGCCACCTTGATTGACACGCAGTTGCTCAACTGTGGCGCTCTCGGGTTGCGAAGCCTTGAAGATCTCGTGTAGCGACAGGTACATGTGGTTCGCGGAACCGCAAGCTAAGTGTACTATTGGGGGTAGATTAGCCCAAACCTTATGCTTGCACTGAATACAGTTGAAGCCCCCGAGCACTCTTTGGCATGGTTTGCAGAATGACCAGGAGAAGCGGGGGTGGTTCTCAGAACCTCCCAATAAAGAGTTCGAAGGATCGGAAACCTAGCTGGGAGCGCTTGCCATTAATAAAGGCACCTCGAAAAATAGCTTACTCCCAGCAAGTCTCATGCGGGACGCAGGCGGAACTCTTGTGCTTCCAATGTGTCTAGTTTCAGGTCTGGCTGGACTACGCCAAAAAATTGGATTTTTCGAGGTGCCCATAAGATGTTCGGGGCTCAGATTCCATGTTGAATGGTGTTGTACGGACCGATTGCCCCATTTCCTACAATTTTCTTGTCCAGGTCCGCGCATCTCGCAGCGGGCTTAGATTTGGAACATTACGGCTTGGCTGACGAGAGACTATGGCTCCCTACCTTCACAGCGGTGATCCGACAGGACGGGCCATGGTGGCTGGGCTGGGTGGAACAGGTGCCCTGCGTCAATGCGCAAGAGCACACCCGGGAAAAGCTGTTGGCATCCCTACGGCAGGTGCTTCATGAAGCCCTGGAATTCAATCGCCATGAGGCCTTGGACGCTGCTGGCCCAGGTTGCCAGGAGCATCCCCTCACCCTGTGAAACTACGAGATCTGCTGCGCTATCTCAACGAGCATGGCTGCGAGATTTTGAGAGAGGGTGGCAATCATTCATGGTGGTGGAACCCACCCCAAAATCGCCGGACCCATTCATCGCTCATGGCAGCGTGAGGGGTGTCGCTGACCCTGTCACCCTCTGATGCGAGCTCGGATCTCCCTCTATGGCAGCGATCTTCTCTGTGTGGCTGACGGCCCGGGGCAACGATCAGAGGTGCGGCTCCCCCTCGATCAGCACACCCTCTCCACGTTCCATGGCTGGAAGGCGGAGTATCAACAGGCGTTGCGTGGCCAAGAACCCTCCCGCCTGCTGACCCTGGGGATGGAGATCTTCGGCTGGCTCAATCAGAGCGGCTGGGCCAGCCAGTGGCTGCAGGGCACGGGAGAACGGTGGCTGGAGATCAGCGTGGACAGCCCCGCTTTGGAAGCCGCCGCCGCCTTGCTCGATCTGCCCTGGGAGGTGCTGGCCCACAAAGGGGAGTTTCTGGATGGCGATTCCACCCAGCGCTACGTGGTGTTCCGCGGCATAGCCCGCCCGCTGGATGCGTCTCCCGCCGCATCGGCCCATCGCGATCTGACTCTGATGTTCATGGCCGCCTCACCGCATGGCCAGGTGGAGCTCAATTATGAAGAGGAGGAGGCCTCCATTCTCGAGGCCACCGCACGGTTGCCCATGCAGCTCACCGTGGAGGAAAGCGGCTGCGCTGCGTTTCTCAAGGATTCCCTGGCCCAGGAGGGCCCCTTCGAAGTGGTGCACCTCTCCTGCCATGGCGATGGGGGCGGTGAAGGGGTGCCCGTGTTGGCCTGGGAAACCCCTGAGGGCGATCTGGCCCTCATGAGCCCTGCGGATGTGGCAGCTGTGCTGGGGGAGGACAAGGCGCCCCTGGTGTTTCTCTCCGCCTGCCGCACAGCGGAGGCGGGTGGACAGCCCCAAGCCGACATCTGCGAACCGTTTGTACGAGCCTTGATTCGCTCGGGGGTGGCGAATGTGCTGGGTTGGGACGGCTCCGTATTCGACAGCGACGCGATTGATTTTGCGAAACGCTTCTACGGCGAGCTGGCCAACCATGCCACGGTGCCCTACGCCGCCGCTACAGCGCGCCAGGCCCTGCTGCAAACCCATCTGACGGATTCTCGCCAGGGCCAGCACTGGCATCTGGCCAGGGTGTACGCGGGCCCCAGGGGCGCCGGGCCCCTGTGCGAACGCTCCCGCCCCAGGCGGCGCCTCCGCAAAGATGGGGGCTTCAGGGAATTTCTCGACAAGGCCAATCAGCGGGTGCCGGTGGCGACGGCGCAGCAGTTCGTGGGCCGGCGACGAGAGGTGCAACGGATCCTGAAGATCTTCCGCGATGGCGAACGGAAAGGTGTGCTGATCTTCGGGATGGGAAATCTGGGCAAGTCGAGCCTGGCGGCACGGGTGGCCAACCGCCTGCCAGGCCATCAAACGGTGGTGGTGTTCGATCGCTACGACCCTCTGGCCGTCTTCAACCAGCTCCTGGCAGCTTTGAGTGGCAGGGAACGGCAGCGGTGGGAACAGGACTGGCGTGCGGCGATCGAGGCGAATGGAGCCTCTCTGGCCAACGTTCTGGAAGATCTGTTGAACGGACCCTTCGACAGCGAACCCATCCTGCTGATCATCGACGATCTGGAGCAGATTCTCGAGCCGCCATCGCCCAACCAGCCGACCATTGGCGTGAAAGAAGCCCCGGGAAATCCGGCGGTGTGGCGAGAAAGCATGGAGGCGGTGCTGCGAGCCTTTGATGCCGCCGCTACCGCGTCACGGCTGCTGATCACCAGCCGCTACCGATTCACCCTGCCGGATCGTTGGGGGGAGGATCTTGCCGACACGCTGGCGGTGGTGCAGCTCCTCCCCATCGACGGAAAGGGGCGGGCGAAACAGTGGCGTGCCGCGGATCGCCTGGCGGGCCAGGCCGCCGCTGCAAGCAAGGCCGAGCTGGAAGCCATGGTGGCCTGGGCTCAGGAAGTGGCCAGCGGCAATCCAGGCCTGCAGGAGATTCTCTGTCGGCCACTCCTGGCAGGCGAGCTGGAGGCGGCGCACCAGGCGGTGGCGGCGGTGGAGGAGTGGAAAACAACGGGAACGATTCCCACCGAAGGGAACGCCGCCCAGGAGTTCTTCCAGAGGGTGTCCTTCGAGGTGTACGGCCGGGCGCTCACGCCCCCGCAGCGGGCCCAGCTGCGGGCGGCAACGCTGTTCAGCGAGGGAATGCCCATTCCCCGCCCTTCGCTCCTCGCTGTGGGAGAGGCCCTGAAGGTGCCCGATCCGGCCTCGTGTCTGGTGCGCCTGGTGAACCTTGGCCTGGTGGACGACTGGGGTGCGTTGGATGGGGTGCCCCATGCCTCTGCCAATCCGCTGGCGCGATCACTGGCTGGGCAACCCTTCAGCGAGGAGGAACAGGTGCGGCTGGCATCCGCTGCCAACCCTGGATTGACTGAGGCCTGGCGTGATGCCGAGGGAGATTTCCCTGCGGATCCCAGGGCGGTGGAGGCGGCCCGGCTGATGTTAATCGGCGATGCGTCCGCAGAGTGCCTGGCCGCTGCCGCCGAAGCGGCGGGGAACCATCTTTTCAACTCCCAGCTGAACGCCGGTCAGGCGCTGGAGATTCTCCAGCCTGCCCTGGCGCACATCGAGGCCAGGGGAGGGACCGTGGCTCCCCAGTACCTGCTGCTGGCCTCAAGGTGCGCTGAGCGCTGCGGTGAGGGGGCTCTCCAAATCCAGCTGTTGGAGAAGGGGCTGGCGCTGGAATCCACGGACCCCGTGGCCCAGGGGCAGCTCCTCGCCACTCATGCCGAAACCTTGCAACGGGCGGGTCGGCCCGAGCAGGTCCTGTCACGCTTGCAGGAGGCTCTGGCCCTTTTCCAACAAGCCGGCGACGTGCGCTCGCGGGCGGTGACGATGGGCAAGATCGCGGACATCCTGCAGCAGCGTGGCGACACCGAAGAGGCGCTGCGCATCCGCCGCGAGGAGGAACTGCCGGTCTACGAGCGGCTGGGCGACGTGCGGGAGCGGGCGGTGACGATGGGCAAGATCGCGGACATCCTGCAGCAGCGTGGCGACACCGAAGAGGCGCTGCGCATCCGCCGCGAGGAGGAACTGCCGGTCTACGAGCGGCTGGGCGACGTGCGG
>JBIIRU010000012.1:0-19557 GCA_044341355.1 Cyanobium sp.
ATGACGATCACCTCGGGCATGTGGTTTTCGACGGCCTCGATCATCACTTGATGCTGCAGTTCAGGCTGGGCCACCTGCATGCGCCGCGCCCGGCCGATGGCCGGATGGGGGATGTCCCCATCACCGGCGATCTCATTGCTGGTGTCGATCACCACCACGCGCCGGCCCAGCTCATCGGCCAGCACCCGGGCGATCTCCCGCAGGGCTGTGGTTTTTCCAACCCCGGGCGGGCCCATCAGCAGCAGGGATTCGCCGCTGTCCAGCAGATCGCGCACCATGGCCACCGTGCCGAACACGGCCCGTCCCACCCGGCAGGTGAGGCCCACCACCTCGCCCCGCCGGTTGCGCAGGGCGCTGATGCGATGCAGGGTGCGCTCTATGCCAGCACGGTTGTCACCACCGAAGGGGCCCAGGCGCTCCAGCACTCCGGCCAGGTCGGCCCGTTCGATCGGCACGGTTGCCAGCGCCACGGCCCTGGAGGGGTAGCGGGCCTCCGGCACCCGGCCCAAATCGAGCACCACCTCCAGCAGTTGGTCGCGGCATTCAGGCGGCTGCAGGGCCTGCCGCACCGGCGCCGGCAGCACCTCCAGGAGCTTTTCCAGCTCGGCGTTTTCGTTCTGGGTTGTCCCCTGGTGGGCCGGCGGGGCTGGGCAGTAAAGGCTGAACGGCGCCGGGGGGTTGCCGCTGGCGGCGAGGCTGGGCAAGGCGACAGGATCCGATGGGATGGTTGCGCTGCGGTTGTTCTAAACCTGCCCCCCAAGGCTGCCCGCCTGACCCTGATGGCGGATAGCCGTCAGAGGGCAGCCTTGGGGGGCCGTGTCGAGGGCCAAGCCTGGGCCTGCCTTAGAGCAGCTCGGCCAGGGGGCGCCAGCGCAGGGCGCGGGAGCCCCCCATCTCCACCACAATCTTGAGGCGGGGTTCACGGCGGGTGAGGGCCAGCAGCGAAGCCAGTTCGGCGCTGGAAAGCACCTGACCCTCCAGCAGCCAGAGCAGGATCGGACCGCTGCCTTCAAGAGCGGCACCGAGTTGCGGTATCACCCGCTCGACCGTGCCCACGGCGGCACCGCGACCGATGCTTTGGTGACCCAGGTGGGGGGGGCGGACCCCATGTAGCGAAAACAGGAACTCCTCCGGATCGCCCAAGCCTCGGGCCGAACAGAGATGGGCGCGGTAACCGGCCGCCCGCAGGCGCCGCAGCAGCCGGGTTTCGGCTCCCCCTTCCAGCGGCGCATAGAGGGCCAGGGCGCCGGCCTGCTCCAAGGTCTGCCGAAAGCCGCGGCCAGTGAGGAGCAGGGGCATCGGTGCGATAGAGGCTGCGAGCCAGTCTGGCAGCCCGAGGCGGCTCTGGGGTGGGCTCACCCCAGGCCATCGCTACCAAGCCCGTCAGTTCTGGATGGTCACCGGGGTGCCGACGTCCGTGTGGCCGAACAGCCAACGGGCGGTGGCGCTGGAGGTGCGAATGCAGCCGTGGCTGCGACGCACGCCAAAGGCCTGGCCCGCGGCTTCCTGCCAGGGGGCTGGATGCACACAGATCGAATCCAGCGGCAGCCCCTCTCCCCCCAGGCACATCACGTTCTCGACCACCGGGATTTGGTAATCACGGCCAGTCATTTTGGTCTTTTTGTACTTCGCCTTCACGTAGAAATCACCCTTGGGTGTGGGGCTGGCCGCTACGCCGGTGGACACCAGTTGGCGATAAAGCATCTGGTTGTTCCTGTCAAAGGCGGTGATGCGCTGCTTGGCAAGTTCCACCACGAGAGAACCCACCGGTCCCGGTAGGGGCGGCGGTGCTCTCAGCGGCTCTGCGGCCCCTGCGGGCACCGCCACTGCCGTCGGCACCGCCACTGCCGTCGGCACCGCCACTGCCGTCGGCACCGTTGCTGCCGCCAGCAGCAACAGCAACCAGCCCGCCCGCCAGGGGGCCCGCTGGCGGGGGCCAAAAAAGCTGCTAAGGCAGGGCAGGCCAGGGATGCCGGGGACCATCTTGGCGAAGCAGACCATCCCCCATCCTGCTCCGCAGCCACAGGGCCACCGTGGTTTGGCAGTCAGGGTTGCTCGATCAGGGCACAGGAGTGATGCGCAGCTCCCGGAACCGTTGCTTGGGCCGGGGCAGATTCTCACAGCGCTTGCCATCGATCGCCAGCTTGCCGTCGTCACTGAGCAACACCAGGCTGTCCCCCTCCACAAACAGCGCCTCCGGATTGAACAGCGACTTGCCGAGTTCGCTCCCGAACAGCCGCAACAGTTCCGGGGCACTCTCGAACTGGCCGTTCCAGCGATAAAGGGCTGAGGGGATGGAGTGGCCGTCCTTGGGTTTTCCCGGGCCGCTGGGGCCCGCCACGATCAACAAGGAGCCGTTCACCATTTCCAGGCTGCGGATGCCCAGCCCGCCCAGCTCCAACAACACCGGCTCGCCAAAGCGCGCCGCTTCGCCCGCCAGCACCGCACCGGGGTTGGTGAGGGGCGCCACCAGGGCCTTGCCCTGGGGCAGGGGATTGCGGAAGCCGATCAGCAACTGGCCGTTGGGCGTGGCGGCCAGCCCCTCGATGTTGAGACCGTCCTTGGCTTTGCCGGGGCGTTTGGCGGCCTGATCCAGGCCAAAGGGGGCGTAGCGAGGATCGGCCTCCAGATCGGCCAGCAGGGTTTGGTAAGGACGGCCCACCGGTTCCACCGTCACCGCCACTCCTTTCCCCTTGTCCCCACTCTCCAGTCCCAGACGGGTGGCGAAGAGGCGCTGGCGATTGGGCCTGGGAGCCCCTGCTGCGCCGGGGCCTTCGCCGGCGCTATGGGAACCGATCCAGTAAACGAGCGGGCCTAGGCGGGCCGCCCCTTCCAGGTCCATTTCCAAGGAGCCGTCAGCCACCTGGGCCACCGCCTCCTTCGCAATCCGCCCCACCGCCAGCTCGGGCCCGCTCTGACCCGCTTTATAGAGATGCAGCAAGGTGGGTGCCGCATTTTCGTTATCCGCAACAACAAACATCCCCTCGCCGAACCGCAGGCCCGCCGAGGCATTGCAAAGGCCGCTATGCGTCACCAGGCTCACTGGGCTCTCAGCCGCCTGGGCAACCACGCTGGTGGCCCCAAAACCCAGCAGCGTCAGCACCGTGATCACGGCCGCCCAGCCGGCTTGGCCGAGCCTGCGGCGGGCCTGGGAGGCTTGGGTGGCCTCCGGGGTCGAAGATCCGGCAAGGCGGGCTGGCATGGCGGTGGCAGGGGGTCGGGTCAGAAGGTCGCCCTTGGCGGCCTTCAGCATCTTGCCAACTGGTTCCGATCAGGGCCTTGGCGTGCGGCGGGGATCGGGCACCGGCTGGTTGGCTGCGGCCTTGGGCCAGCGGGTCACGACCCGGTGGTAAGTCACGGGGGCGCTGGAAAGCCAGAGCACCGCCCGCAAGCCATCGGTGACATAGGGGTCGCCGGTGTAGTTGGTGCGGGGATTTTTCCAGGTGGACACGCCCACACCCGGCACAAAGTTGAAGCTGTGCAGGCTTTCTGAAAAGAACAAATCCTGCATAAGATACCAGCGGGTTTCATCCACCTCGGCATCAATCTTGTGGGTGGTCAGGGTCTTTGCGGTCAGCCGCACGCCGATGTCACGGCTGATTTGGCCCACCCATACGGGTTGGCCCCGCAGGGTCACAGGGGCCAACCACAGCCGCATGTGGTTGCGCTGGTTGACATTGCCCCGCGCTTTCTGCAGGGCGATGTCTTGGGGCCGCCCAAACAGATACAGGGAGGACACCGGCGAGTAGCGATAGGGCCGGCCGAATAGGGACGAAACCAGCGTGCGCCAGGCGGAGGTGACTGAAAGCGTCTGGGTGACATGCCAGTCGCGCCTTGCCAGGGGCGGCAATACCGTGTCGACGGCGCCGATCAAGACGATGTTGAGGGGATCGGCGGGGGTACGGCGGTCGCCGCCGAGGGTGCAACAGGGCAGGGCTTCGAGCCAGCTCCGGAACTCTGGCTCTTCCAGATCCTGTTGGCGCCCAGGGGCCAACAGGTGCTGCCAGTTGACCCTTTGGAAATCCGTGCGCAGCCCCGGCACCTTGACCAGAAAGGGGAATCTACGGACCTTGCGCTGGCCTGGGGCCACCAGTTCGACGTTGGCGTATTTGAGCCCTTCATCGCGGTTGGTGAACACATAGCCGCCCACCATGCCCCCCGGTTCCACCGCCTCAGGCAGATCCAGGCCCCGCAGACGCTGGTCGAGGCGGCGATTGCCAGCGGGGTCGAACCAGCGGTGCCCTTTCCAAGCCACCTCGTGGGGGGAGAAGTAGTCGTCGTCAATGCTGATGGGGGGGATGTAATAACGCACTGCTTCGCGATTGCGCACCCTCACCCACACCGGTTGAATGCCGGCTTTGGTGATATCAAAGCCCACCAGCGCATTCGCCTCGGCGGCGCTCAAGGCCGCCAGATCGACGCTCACCCCCTGGGCGGTGCGCCGTTCGGCCCGACGCAGGATCGGTTCGGGATCAAAGCGACCCTGCTTAATCCGTGGGCAGCCGTGCAGCAGCAAAGGCAGCATGAGCGGCACCAGCACCAGCACCAGCACCAGCACCAGCCGGCCCCTGGACCTTATCGCTTGGCTCATTCCAACTGCAGAACTCCCTTGGTCCGTTCGCGGCGTTGCTGATCCTGGGCTTGGAACCGGGCCATGCAGTTGCCCCGCGGCGCCAGCAGACAGCTGACATAGTCGGCGGCCTGGCTGAGGGCGGCCCGCAGTGCCTTGGCGGCGGGGGTGCGTTGGACCTCGCTGCTGCGGTTTTCGAAGTTGAGGGTCCCGGCCGCCCCCGTCAACACCTGGCCGGTGCGGCCCATGTTGGGGGCCAGCAACAGGGCCGCGCCGGCGAGGGGCAACAGGCTGAAGCCGGTTTCCTTGGTGGAGGCGCCACTGCTGGCCCGCCCCTCCACGGTGCGGGAGCCCACGACTTCGCCGCTGCTGCTGTCCACCACCCGGATGTCGATGGCCACGTAGTCCTTGGTTTCGAGTTGCTGTTGGTTATTGCCAAAACCCAACAGCCCGAAGGAGTTGCCGGTGCTTTTTGCCTCCACGTTGGTGTCGTAGGAGGTGACGGTGCCGAGCACGATGTAACGGGCTCCCGTCAGCTGGCCCTTGCGGGCCGCATTGCTGGTGTTGCGCACCAGGCCCAGTTCGGCCAGCTGCTGCTCCGACAGCACCTCCTTGATGTTGTTGCGCTCCACCACCTGGAGTTCACCGGTGGCCGACAGTTCGTTGCTGAGGGCATGGGCCAGATCGTTGGCCACCGGCCCCTGCCACCACCAGGTGGGCTGGCTGACGCTGTTCTTGAAATCGGGCACCGAAACGGTCGGCAGGCCTCTGCCACCCTGGGCCCACGCGGCTGGGGCCCAGAACGCCGGCATCCAGGCGGCTGGCAGCGCCAGGGCCAGGCCGAGGATCAGCCCCGGGCCACCCGGCCGGCTCCTGGGGGAGGGCTTGGGCCCCTTAAGCGCGTCTTGAACACAGGGGTTCCGCACAGAACGAATGGCAGCAGGGTCCTTAGTTTGCAGCGGCAGGCCAGGGCCCGCCAGTGGCTAAAGTGCCTGCGGAAAAGCGTTTTCCGTAGCGTCCCGCACCCTAAGTAAGGCCTTTTCCTAGGTTCACTGGTTGTTTCTACGGATTGATTGGATCCGGTGGTTTGAATGACAAGTACCTTGCCTTCAAGGCCAGAGTCTGAGCGCCTTGGGACCCAGGAACGGCAACACCAAGAGCGTCGTCACAATGAACGACCTCAGCGTGGGCAAGCAGGATCGGCGCCGATGTTCGAGATGATTCCCTATGAGAAGTTTCGCGATACTCCAGCGGTTCGATTTTATGACATTACGATTCCCACCTCCAATGCTCGCGACATGGTTGTCCATAGCGGGCCGGCGGTAAGCCCCCCCGACGACACTGAATCAGGAGCCTGGCAATTTTATCTACACCCCCATCAAGAAGACAACCTATTGGCCATGCATGGCGGGCGTACGTTCTATCTCGTAAACCTGGGTTGGAACTACCCCTTCCATATTGTGCGGCTTGATTGTGGCGGCGACATCCTGCGGATTCCCCCTGGCACCTTCCACCGTTCGGTTTCCGATCCCGATGGCTCTTTGGTGTTGAATCAGGCCGTTCGTGAGGAGGGTGCCAGCCTGTTGCGTGAATTTCGCGTTTATAACAGTCACCGTATTCCCCGCCTCTTCGCCGTCACCTCCAAGACAGCCCCCTTGCCCAAGCTGCACGGGGTGAGCTGGTGAATTCCAGCTTCAGCCCAGCCTGAGGTCCACGGTCACCGCATCGCTGCGGCGACGCCCCTGCCAGGGGTGGTTGTGCCAGGTCTGCGGCAGTGGGCTGGGAAGGTCTGATTCAGCAAACTCCAACCCGTCCTCCCGCAGGGCAAAGTGTTGGTCACCCCCAGGGCTACTCACCACCAAATTTAGGGGCCAGTGGGGCTCAATCGCCGGATGCAGACAAGGATAGAGCCGCTGCTGGCGATAACGCACCGCCAATACTTCTGGTATTTTTGCGAGCTCCAGGGGGCGATCGTTGATGATCAATTTGCAGCTATGGCGGAAGGCGGAGTTTGCTTCCACCTCAAAGCGGCGCAGGGATCCATCTATAAACCGACTGGTGAAGCCTCCCTCGCGGGGAAAATCACAGATCAGGGGCCAGGGTTCCAGGGCTGGTCTCAAGATCAGTTCAGGGATTTCTTGATCGCCTGTGGCCGGTGCGGCCCCACGCCAATGCAGCAGCGGCGCAAAGCGCCATTGCCAGAGTTCGCGAAAGGGTGCGGCATCCAGCGCCAAGCCGTTTTGCGCCAGTTCCGCCAGGATTGTTTCCAGATCAGCCCACAGTTGGCTGGGTAGCAATTGGCGATCATGGAGCCGCTCGCCCCAGTCCTTGAGGGCGGCGGGACGATTGCGGGGATCCAGCAGATGGGCAGCCAGGGCACTCCAGAGCAGGGCGATGGCACTGGTCCAGTTCTGGTCTGGCACGCTTTCCAGGGCCCGAAATTCGATCAATCCCAGGCAACCGGCGGGGGTGCCGGGATTCCAGAATTTGTCGAAGCTGATTTCGCTGCGATGGTTGTTGCCGCTGCGGTCGGCATGCAGATGGCGCAGGGTCTCGCCGATCAGGCCGCGGTGATCGCCATAGGGCTCCAACGAAGGGGTTCCATCGGCGGCTTCGATGGCCCGATAGGCCAGCTCCAGATCAAAAAGCTCTCCGGCGGCCTCATCCGGCCGTGGCGCCTGGGAGGCGGGACCCACCCCCGGTCCGCTGAACAGATAGGCCAGGGCAGGGTGATGTTGCCAGTAACGCAGCACCCCCACCAACCAGGCGGGCCGGGAGAAAAACGGATTGCTGGCCAGGTTCGGGCCGCCCCAGAGCAGGTGGTTGCCTCCCCCCGTGCCCTGCTGCTGCCCTGCGGCAGTCAGCTTCCAACTGCGCAGCCCCAGGGAGCCAGCGGCCAGCTCCAGACGCCGCAGCCAGCCGTCGTAATCCCGCCAGCCATGGCACACCGGCAGGTTGATCTCCAGCACGCCTGGATCGGCGGTCAAGCCCAGCACCTGCCAGCGATCGTCCAGATCACTGGGCAGCATGCCCCCCAGGCCCGGGGCCGCCAGGCCGCCAAGGCTGTCAGCCACGGCCTGCAGCAGGGCCACCAGGGGATGGCGCAGCAGGGGCGGCAGAAACAGATCCCATTGACCGTCTTGTAGCTCCAGGGTGAGCACCTGGCGGGGCACCCCGGCGGGGAAGTGCTCCAGAGGCAGGCGCAGCCCAGCCGGTCCCGTGGCCCGACTGAGTTCGCAGAGGCGCTCCTCCAGGGGCCAGGCCACTGCTTTCCAATGGATCGGATCAGCGTCGTTGTCACTCAAGGGTTCGTCCACCGTCAAGGGAACGGCCCAGATGCGGCGCCGCGGATCGAGGGGATCGCGCAGCTCCAGGGGCTGCAGCGGCACGCCCAGTCGCTCGCCCAGGTCCTCCAGCCAGGCCCGTGCTTGCCCGGGGGCCAATACAGCCCCCGGCGCTCCGGGTTGGCTGGGTTCTGGCCAGCGCACCGGCGGGGTGCCGTCGCTGCCGGTGAACAGCCGCAGGGCCCAGCGGGGGTTGACTTCGCCTTCGTAACACTTGCCAGGGCAAAACAGCAGGGTGCTGCCGGGCCAGACATCCCGCTGCAGGATCTGGGCCAGCAGGCGGGCCAGGGGCAGTTTTGTCGGCCCGTCGGCGGTGATGCTCCATTCGGGCCCCTCGGGGTCGAGGGGCACCACCGTTGGTTCCCCCCCCAGGGTCAGATGCACCCCTTGGCCCCGCAACCGGCGTTCCACCTCCTGGGCCACCGTTTCCATCCAGTCGGGAGCTGGTGCGCTGAGGGGTAGCGGGGCATTCGACAAGGCGAGCATCGGCGCAGTTTTTTAAAATCTTGAACTCTTGCTGGTCTTGGGGCTCCAGGCCCTCAGACACTGCAGGACATTACCGGCACCGGCTCGACGTTCCAGATCCGGGAGGCGTATTCCCGAATCGAGCGGTCCGAGCTGAAGAAGCCACAGCGGGCGGTATTCAGCACCGACATCGTGCTCCAACGTTGCTGGTCGGGCCAGACCGCATCGACTTCATTTTGGGCGCGGCGATAGTCGCCGATATCAGCCATCACCCGATACGGATCATGGCCACAGAGGTTGGCCAGCAGGGGATGGAACAGTTGCCGGTCCCCTTCGCTGAAATGACCCGAACCGATCAGGTCAATGGCCTCTTTGGTGACGGGGTCGTTCTCCAGCCAGGGCATCGGGTGGTAACCATTGCGGTTGATGGCGGCGAGCTCGGCGGCCGTATGGCCAAAGAGGAAAAAGTTGTCCGCTCCCACCTGCTCCCGAATCTCGACATTGGCGCCATCCAGGGTGCCGATGGTCAGGGCGCCGTTGAGGGCCATTTTCATGTTGCCGGTGCCTGATGCCTCCATGCCGGCGGTGGAGATTTGTTCCGAGAGGTCGACGGCGGGATAGATGCGCTGGCCCAAGCTCACGTTGAAGTTGGGTAAAAAGATCACCTTGAGCCGCCCCCCCATGGCCGGATCGATGTTGACGATGTCGGCGATGCCCACGATCAGCCGAATGATCAACTTGGCCATCGCATAGCCCGGAGCCGCCTTGCCGCCGAAGATCACCGTGCGCGCCGGCAGATCTTCCCCGGCCCGCAGCCGCAGGTAACGCTCGACCAGATGCAGGGCGGCAAGGTGCTGGCGCTTGTATTCGTGGATCCGCTTCACCTGGACATCGAAGAGGCTGGCCGGGTCAACGAGCACACCACATTCCTGGCGGATCGTGGCCGCCAGCCGTTCTTTGGCCTGGCGACGTACCCCCTGCCAGCGCTCCAGGAAGGCGGGGTCCTGGGCCAGGGGCTCCAAGCCCTTGAGGGCATCCAGATCCCGCCGCCAGCCCTCGCCCAGGCTGGCGTCGAGCAGGTCGGCCAGGGGGGGATTGGCGACGGCGAGCCAGCGGCGGGGGGTGACCCCGTTGGTGATGTTGGTAAATCGCTCTGGCCAAAGGCTGGCGAAATCATGGAACAGGTTTTGGCGCAGCAGTTCGCTGTGCAGCTCGGCCACCCCATTCACCTTGTGGCTGCCGACAACGGCCAGGTGTGCCATGCGCACCCGCCGCTGGGGCCCTTCCTCGATCAGGGAAAGCTTTTCCAGCAGGGCCGGGTTGCCTGGATGGCGCAGGCGCACCACCTTGAGGAAGCGGGCATTGATTTCGAAGATGATTTCCAACTGTCTGGGCAGCAGTTGCTCAAACAGTTCGAGGTTCCAGGCCTCAAGAGCCTCCGGTAATAGGGTGTGATTGGTGTAGCTGATCGTGGCCGTGGTGATGGTCCAGGCCGAATCCCAGTCCAAGCCATGCTCATCGATCAGCAGCCGCATCAACTCCGCCACCGCAATGGCGGGATGGGTGTCATTGAGTTGAATCGCATATTTGCGGTGAAAGTCGCTGACCGGCAGGCCTTGCCCCTTGAGAATCCGGAACATGTCCTGCAAAGAGCAACTCACAAAGAAAATTTGTTGACTGAGCCGCAGCCGCTTGCCCTGTTCCAGTTCGTCGTTGGGATAGAGCACCTTGGAGAGGGTTTCCGATTGCACCTTCTGCAGCACGGCCCTGGTGTAATCCCCGGCATTGAATGAAGCAAAGTCAAAGGCATCAGGGGCCTGGGCTCCCCAGAGCCGCAGGGTGTTGGCCGTGTGCACGCCATAGCCCAGGATCGGGGTGTCATAGGCCACGCCGATGACGGTATGGCCGCCAATAGTTACCGGGTAACTCCACTCCGGATGGATCACCTCCCAGGGATTGCCTCCCATCAACCAAGGGTCGGTGCTTTCCACCTGGCCCTGGGCACCAATTTGTTGGCGAAAGATGCCGAATTCGTAGCGAATGCCATAGCCAATGGCCGGAATCTCCAGGGAGGCCATCGATTCTTGGAAACAGGCCGCCAGGCGTCCAAGCCCCCCGTTGCCAAGGCCGGGTTCCGGTTCCTGGGCGAGCAAGCTGTCCAGGGAGAAGCCGAGGGCTTCACAGGCCTCTTGCGCCTGGCGCCTCAGGCCCAGGTTGACGAGATTGTTTTCCAGGTGCGGGCCCAGCAGATACTCGGCCGAGAGATAGACCGCCGTGCGTACGCTCTGCTGCGTGTAGGTCTCGGCGGTGTCCACCCAGGTTTGCAGCAAAAGGTCCCGCACCGCCAGCGCCAGGGAGAGGTAGTAGTCGTGTTGGGTCGCCAGGGAGGGAGTCTTGGCCAGGCTGGAAAACAGATGGCGGCGCATCGAGTCCAGCAACGATTTACTCGGGTTTGAGAGCAGCTCTGTGGGCGAGGAAACCGAGGAGGAGGCCATGGGTGGGGCGGCTGGGATGGCCGGACGTTTCTATCGCTTATATCTCTGGTAAGCCGGGTCAGGCGCTGCACCATCCGCTACCAGCCCCCTGATTTGTGTCGATTCAGACGGTTTTCAGCGAAGGCATCAAGGGCTTGGCTGCAGAACCTCGGCTTCAATCGACCAGCCAAGGTCGCTGCTGACCTTGGTGGCCCCAGAGAAACTGCCATTGACCGCGGCGGTCAGATGGGGCTTGGAGGAGGTGGCCAGGGTGATGTAGCGATCATCGATCGCGCCCTGGCCACTGGGGTCGTAGCCGCGCCAACCGGCGCCGGGCAGATAGATCTCCGCCCAGGCATGCAGGTCGTACTGCTTCGGCCGGGGTTCGACCAGGTGATAACCGCTGACGAAACGGGAAGGCAAGCCAACGCAGCGGCAGACCTCAATCATCAGCATGGCCAGATCGCGGCAGGAACCCACCCGCTCTTTGAGGGTGCGGCCGGCGGGCCAGGCGGGCCCCAGGTGACGGGGGGTGTATTTAACCTGGTCTTGAATTATCGCCACCAATTGTTCCAGATATTTGGGTGCGCGTTGATCACTGCCCATCAAGGCCTCCTGGGCCAAGTCCACGGCGGCAGGGTCGTGCTGGCCATTGGGCAGCCAGCCCTGCAGGGAGCCCATCAGGTCTCCATTGAGCTGACCCACCGGATAGGGCAAATGGGGTGGGTTTTCAAACAGGCATTCCTCAAGATCAGGGGGAATCTGGGTTTCAACCAAACTGGTGGAGATCAACTGGAAGAATTCGGTGCCACTGTCAAAGCGGGCCCTAAGAATTTCATCACCACTGGCGGCCAGCAGGGGATATAGAGAAGCAGGCCTAGGGATGATGCTTAATTGGTAGTCCAGTAGTCGCTGAAAACCGTGGCCCCTGGGTTTTAGACAGAAGCGATGGGGGCCGAGCAGCACCGGTGCGCTGTAGCGGTAGGTGAGGGTATGGGTTACGCGGGCTCGCATTCCGAATCAGGGGTATTAGTTGGAATGATGAAATAGCGCTGTTCAATGAGGCTGTGGAGTTTGTTTAGATCCTGTTGCAGATGATCGATGGCCTCATGCAAGCCATTGGCGATCAGTTCTTCGATACGGGTATAACTCCATCGGGCTAAAACCAGGCCAATCAAACATTCCAGATCATCGGGTGGACCGGGTACCCGTTGACCTTGCACAATCTGAAGACTATCCCTGATGCGCTCCAGGCAGTAGCGCACCGACCGGGGAAAGATCGGATCCAGCAGCAGGAAGGCCGCAACCGCATCCGGTGCGATCGCCTTCTGTTGGGATTGCCGGAACATTTGATAGGCACCGGCGGTGCGCAGCAGGGAGATCCATTGCAGTTCGTCCAGCACCCCCCCTACCGCTTCGGTCGAGGGAAGCAGCAGAAAATACTTAACATCAAGGATGCGGGTTGTTTTGTCCGCCCGTTCCAGCAGGCGACCCAGCCGACTGAATTGCCAAGAGAGGTCGCGGCTGAGGGTGGCATCGGTGATGCCATAGAAAAGTTGGCAAGCCCGCCGGATTTCGCGGAGCTGCTCTTGGGGGGGCTGTTGCCAATACTCCTGCTCCTGCAGAGACCAGTAGAAACCGTTGACCTGCTCCCACATCTCGGTGGTTATGACATCGCGGATCTGGCGGGCATTTTCGCGGGCGGTGGCGAGGCAGTTGACGATACAGCTGGGGTTTTTCGGTTCGCGTACCAGAAAATTGATAACATCCTCCGGTCTGCCCGCGGGAAACAACTTGTCAAACAGTTCCCGATCGCCACTGGCATCGATCAGGGGTAGCCAGGGTTCGGCGCTGCCCGGCGGGCAATCGAGGGCCATGGCTTGGCTGACCTCGACGAAACGAGAAATATTCTCCGCCCGTTCGACATAGCGATTTATCCAGTATAAGGAATCAGCGACCCTACTCAGCATGAAGTCATCTCCTGGATTTGAAGGTTATCACCCAGGCTATCATCGACGACCCAGGTATCTTTAGAGCCTCCACCTTGAGATGAATTCACAACCAAGGATCCTCGGCGTAAGGCCACCCTGGTAAGGCCACCTGGCGTGACCCAGCTGCCACGGCCCCGCAGCACGTAGGGCCTTAAATCGACATGACAGGGATACAATACCCCTTCGCTTAGAGAAGGAACTGTGGAAAGTTCAAGGGTGGGCTGGGCGATGAAGTTGCGCGGATCGGCTTCGATGCGTTCGGAAAAATCGCTGATTTCGGCTTCGCTGGCATGGGGGCCAATCAACATGCCATAACCACCCGCTTCTGCCACGGATTTAACAACTAAGTCCTTGAGATTTGCTTGAACATAGGCCCTTTCTTTGGGGCGTGAGCATAGATAGGTTGGCACATTTTCGATGATTGGTTCTTCCGACAAGTAGTAGCGGATCATTTCCGGCACATAGGCATAGATGAGTTTATCGTCAGCCACGCCGGTGCCAGGGGCATTGGCGATTGCCACCTTGCCGGCCCGATAGGCCCCGATCAAGCCTTTGACGCCGAGCAGGGAATCGGCACGGAACACCTCAGGATCGAGAAAGTCATCATCAATGCGTCTGTAAATCACATCGACGGGCTCTAAGCCGGCGGTGCTGCGCATCCAGACCCGTCCAGATTCGCAGGTGAGGTCCCGGCCTTCGACCAGCTGAATGCCCATTTGTTGGGCCAGATAGCTGTGCTCAAAATAGGCACTGTTGTAAACGCCAGGACTCAGCAACACCACCTTGGGGGTGTCGGTCCAGGGCGCCAGCTCCCGCAGCGTTTGCAGTAAATTAGAAGCATAATTGTCGATCGGATGCACGGTACGTCCGTCGAACAGGCTGGGAAAGATGCGCTTCATCACCCGCCGGTTCTCGAGAAAGTAGGCCACACCGGAGGGGCAGCGCAGGTTGTCTTCCAGCACCCGCCAGGTGCCGTTGCCATCGCGCACCAGATCGAGGCCGGAGATGTGGCACCAGCGCCCCAGCGGTGGGGTCAGCCCCTGCATCTGGGGTCGCCAGCCCTGGGAGCTTTCGACGTCTTCGCGGGGCACCACCCCATCGGCCATGATGCGGCCGGGCCCGTAGACATCGGCCAAGAACAGATCGATGGCTTGCAGGCGCTGAAACAGGCCCCGCTCCAGCCGTTCCCATTCTTGGACGGCGATCAGGCGAGGCAGGGGATCGAAGGGCAGGATTCGCTCGACGCCGCCGCTACCGGAATCATTGAGGCGAAAGGTGGCGCCGAGCCGCTTGAGCAGGGCGGCGGCGGCGGCATGGTTGCGATTCAACTGGTCAAGCCCCATTCGACCCAACGAGGACAGCAGGGGCTGTAGGGCTGGGCGGGGCTGGTTGGGGCCAGGCCCACCATCAGCACCACTCCTGTCAGCATCAGTGAAGTATTCGTCGTAGCCCTGGCTGGGTCGGTAGTCCGTGAACATGTTCCGTCCGCTCGTTCTGGGGATTGTGGTGCGCCTGCTGGCTCTCGTCTGGTAGCATTGGTAACGAACCAAAAGGGTTGCAGGTGAGTTCATATTTTTGGTACCATCGCAGCACCATTGCAGCGCAAGTACACTCCACTTCATGCCAACCGCTGACTAGTTCGTCTGTTCTATCCGAATCAGTTTTTTGATTGGAGATGCTCTGGTTTCTGAGATCGGAACCCTGCAGTCGACGCGAGCATGCTGGCGATCCAAAAAACCGCGCGTTGGGATCTCCTGGCAATCGCTTGCTATCCACCCTCCAATGCCCTCCATATGCTATGGTCTTGGAAGCTCCAACCTTGAATTCATGATTTCTCAGCGCATCACCCTTGCTTCGGCAGTTGCCTTACTTAGTTTGGTCGCACCATCTGCTAGCCGTGCTGCAACGGCAACCACCCCAATCCTTACCAATCCCACCATTAACGGTGCTACCAACACCAATTTAAATTTCCAAGGTTTTGACAATGCCTTCAAAATCGCCAATGGCATCCCCCTTAATGCAATCTTAAACAATGTGCTTTTAACTGCTAAAGGTACCACAGGCGGCTCCGTCAGCTTAATCAACTTTGTTCCCTTCACGCCTGCAACAGTAGGGTCTCCCGGCACTTTTAATTTGACAGTTAATGGTGTTTCTCCCATTCCCCAATCAAACGCAAACAGCACCCCAACCATCGCTGGCGCTACTTTTACCCCCTCTTACGTCCCAGGATCTGGTACGGCAAATATTACACCAACAGCTAAGTCCTTTATGTGGAATGTTTTTAATGGAGGCACTCTTTCAGTCGCTCCGAATGGCCCTTGGTATTCCTCCACTGTATCCCTGGCCAGCTTGAGTGACTTCGTAGCACCTGTTGCCTCAGGTAGTCTAACAGAAGGCGTCTTTTCACCCCCCTCAACTACCAATCCTGGTGATAATTCAACTTTCTTAATTTCCTCCCTGCTCAGTGACACTACCCTGACTTACGACTGGTCACTCCCTACTTCCCAAGTTCCTGGTCCTCTGCCTCTCCTCGGTGCTGCGTCCGCTTTCGGCTTCAGCCGCCGCATTCGCAATCGAATCAAAGCTTCTGTTTGATTTCGATTAAGACTGCTCACTTGAAAAGCAGCAGACAAAGCCCTCTTTTGAGGGCTTTTTTATTTCTTTTGGCTTAGTATCGCCGGCATCCAACGATCTCCCCTTGATTCAAGTGCCTATTAATTGGCATAGCCATCCTGGGGGAGGGTCAGATGCGATCAGGGACACCGTCGAAAAAAATCAAAAGGCTGCTAAGATGATTTAGGCTTAAACCATGTTAACGAACCCCATGCAAAAAGTTGATAAACTTCTAGGCAGTGCCGCAAAAGCATTATTTATAATCTATGCTATTTGTATCATCTTTGATAGCTTGCCAGTCAGGTTAACTGATCCTTCTTGGATCTATGGATTCGCGACTAGCCTGGTAAATTTTTCCTCCATACCCTTAACTGCCTATGCTTTGCTTCAATTAGCCTTTTATCTAGCGCCAAGCCCAAAACTTGATCTCACATTAACCCGAGTTGGGAAGATTGCAAGGTTTGTTGCATTGGGTTTTGTTTTACTAGTGCCCCTGCTTGGTTTTTCCTTATCTGAAAATACCAATCGCATGCTCCGTTCAAATGTTGCTCAGCGCAGGTTGATTCAACAAAATCTTGCAACGTTTACTAGAGCTATCGATCGCTCCACAACGCCTCAGCAGCTGCAGAAAGAAATGCTTGCTCTAAAAGGTCCACGAATTGCCGATGATGCCCTTGGGATTCCGTTACCGCTCTTAAAGAGTCAAGTCCAGGCTTCGATAAAGCAGGCCGCAAATACACTTGAGTCTAATCTCAAGAGTCCAAATTCAGCAGAATTTTTGCCTTTTTACAAACAATTTTTGCGCACAGGCTTCCTGGCGTTGGCCTCTGCATATGGTTTCGCCAAATTGGCATGGTGGCCCTCTAGAGGCGAACTTCCGCTTGCCGTAATTTTGTTCGGTACAAAAATAAATCTTAATCCCACCAAAATCAAAGAGAAGCTATCACGAGCGATCCTCTCATTAAAGCGCTCCGTGGCCGAGAAGTCGAGACTAAATGCATCTAGGGATGCATCGAAAAGATCTGAGGAGATAAAGCGTAAGGCTTCCAGAGATCAAGAGATGCGAATCAAGAACAACCAGCGGCAGGCAATGCGTAAAAGGGAAGAGATGCGAAAGCGTGAAATGAATCAGCAGCGCAAGAAATGATCAGTCAAACTGGACTCGATCACAGCAGGAAATAACGCTGGGCCATCGGCAGCACCTCCGCAGGCTCACAGGAGAGCAATTCTTCATCGGCGAACACCTCATAGGTTTGGGGGTCCACCTCCATCTTGGGTAGGGCATTGTTGTTGCGCATCGCCGTTTTGCCGATCGCCCTGGTGTTTACTACCGGAACGCAAGGACGTCGTAATCCCAGCTGGCGCGGTAGATCGGCATCCAGGGCCGCCTGGCTCACAAAGGTGAGGCAGCTGGGCGCCAGCGCAGCACCATAGGCGGCAAACATCGGCCGGCCATGCACCGGGCCCGGGGTGGGGATCGAGGCGTTGGCATCGCCCATCTGGGCCCACACAATCGAGCCGCCCTTGATCACCAGGTCCGGCTTCACCCCAAAAAAGCCCGGCTTCCACAACACCAGATCGGCCAATTTGCCCACCTCCACCGAACCCACCTGGCTGTCGATGCCATGGGCAATCGCCGGGTTGATCGTCACCTTGGCTATATAGCGCTTGATGCGGGTGTTGTCGTTGCGGCCGCCGGAGCCGCTGGCGCTGCCGGCCCCATCCTCCGGCAGGAATCCCCTTTGCACCTTCATCTTGTGGGCCGTCTGGAAGGTGCGGGTGATCACCTCGCCCACCCGCCCCATCGCTTGCGAATCGCTGGCGATGATGGAGAAGGCCCCCAAATCGTGCAGGATGTCTTCGGCGGCGATTGTTTCGCGGCGGATGCGCGATTCGGCGAAGGCCACATCCTCCGGGATGCGCGGATCCAGGTGGTGGCACACCATCAGCATGTCCAGGTGTTCTTCCAGGGTGTTGCGGGTGTAGGGCCGCGTTGGGTTGGTGCTGCTCGGCAGCACGTTGGCCTCGCCGCAGATCTTGATGATGTCCGGCGCATGGCCGCCGCCGGCCCCCTCGGTGTGGAAGGTGTGGATGGTGCGGCCGCCGATCGCTCGGATCGTGTCCTCCACAAATCCCGCCTCGTTGAGGGTGTCGCTGTGGATGCACACCTGCACATCGAAGCGATCGGCCACGCCCAGGCAGCAATCAATGGCGGCCGGCGTGGTGCCCCAGTCTTCGTGCAGCTTGAGGCCGCAGGCACCGGCGCGGATCTGCTCTTCGATGGCTTCAGGGGTGCTGGCGTTGCCCTTGCCATAAAAGCCCAGGTTCACCGGCAGTCCTTCGGCCGCCTGCAGCATGCGGGCCAGATGAAAGGCGCCGGGGGTACAGGTGGTGGCGTTGGTGCCAGTCGCCGGGCCCGTGCCGCCCCCCAGCAGGGTGGTCACGCCACTGGCCAGGGCGGTTTCGATCTGCTGGGGACAGATGAAATGGATGTGGGTGTCGATTGCACCGGCGGTGACGATGTGGCCTTCGCCGGCGATCGCCTCGGTGCCCGGGCCAATCACGATCGTCACCCCATCGCTGATGTCGGGGTTGCCCGCCTTGCCGATGGCGCAGATGCGTCCATCTTTAAGACCAATATCGGCTTTGACGATGCCCCACCAATCCAGGATCAGGGCATTGGTGATCACAGTGTCCACGGCTCCGGCAGCCCGGGGGGTCTGGGCCTGGCCCATGCCGTCGCGAATCACCTTGCCGCCGCCGAACTTCACCTCATCGCCGTAGCTGGTGTAGTCCTTTTCCACCTCCAGGATCAGTTCGGTGTCGGCCAGCCGCAGGCGGTCGCCGGTGGTGGGGCCGTAGGTCTCGGCGTAGGCGCGACGGTCGATGCGGTAAGCCATGAAATCGGTGCTGCGCGAAGGGGCCGGGACAGGGAACAGAACGCTGGGACGGGTGAGCCGCCCTCAGGCCAGGGGGCCGTTGATCAGGCCGTTGAAGCCAAAGACCCGGCGCGCACCGGCGTAGGGCACCAGGTTCACGGCGCGGCTGTCACCGGGTTCAAAGCGGATGGCGGTGCCCGCCGGAATATCGAGCCGCTGGCCCCGGGCCGCCTCGCGGTCAAATTTCAAGGCCATGTTGGCCTCGTAAAAGTGGAAATGGGAGCCGATCTGCACCGGTCGGTCGCCCGTATTGGCCACCGTGAGCGTGGTGACTGGCCTGCCGGCGTTGAGCTCAAGCTCGCCGGGTTCAATAAGCAATTCGCCGGGGATCAGGGGGAGCATGGGCTCAGGGGCAGACGCCGGTCCGCTCAGGATGGCGCCATTCTCTCCTTGATATGGGAGACGTGGCTACGGCGCCGCCATGCGGATGGGTTCGTGGAGGGTCACCAACTTGGTGCCATCAACAAACACCGCTTCAATCTGAACCTGGTCGACTAGCTCCGGCACCCCCTCCATAACCTGATCACGATTCAGCCAGGTGGAGCCCTGCTGCATCAGTTCGGCCACACTGCGGCCATCGCGGGCCCCCTCCAGCACCAGAAAACTCAGCCAAGCCACAGCCTCCGGATAGTTGAGCTTGAGGCCGCGATGCAAGCGTCGCTCCGCCAGCAGGGCCGCGGTCACGATCAGGAGCTTGTCTTTTTCCTGGGGGGTGAGATGCATGCCGCGCTGGAGAGAGCGATCCGGCTGGGTCAGCCTGGAGCCAGTTTGGCAGGCCCAGGCCTTAATCAAAACCCGTCTGCGGATCGGCAGCGAGGCCAGCGAAAGGTTCCTCCTGGAAAGGCCACACCCGCGGCCGCTCGGGGGGGGCCAGCCTGTTGGCGGCCCGAATCCTGGCCCATAGGCGGGTGAACCAGGTGCGGGCCGCCTGGCTGGACGGCCCCCGGTAGCGGGCCACCAGCCCCTGCTCCAGGGCGCCACAGGCCAGTTCGCCAGGCAGATCGCCGCGATCGGCCCGGCAGGCTGCCAGCAGCTTGGCCAAGGCAGCGGCCGCCAAGGGCTGCGGCGCCGCCCACACCAGGGAACCGAAAACGGGCTCTGCGGCCATGCCATGGCCCTGCAGCAAACCCTCGCCGCCAAGTTCCAGGCGGTCCACCAGTT
>JBIIRU010000183.1:0-5641 GCA_044341355.1 Cyanobium sp.
CGGGTGAGGGCTTCCAGGGCGATGTCCAGTTGCTCAAGCTCGAGCTCGCTGCTTAAGGAGAGGGCCTTCTGGAATTTGGCTAGCGACAGCCAGTCCGTCGCGGAGAGTTGATCAAGCAGGTCAGCGACCGTGAACTTCATCGCAGTTCTGTTGAGGGAATCGGGATAGAACGGGCGCATCGGGCCCGAACGGGTTGAACAAGCAACAGCGCCATAGGAGTCCGTGCTCCAGGTGCGGAGGGAGGGAGCGCTGGCGGATTGACCGCGCCGTGGAGGAGGTCAGGGACTGGAACCGCTGGCAAATGCTCCAGCCTGGGGCGTGGACCATTTGCAGGACAACGGTGAAATGGAGTTTAGGGACCGGGGGTATCGGACCCATTGGCAATGGCCCCGGCCGGCCCGGCCTGGGGCCCGATGGAGCGCAGGATCAGACGGGCCCCCAGGATCAAAAAACCCACTGAGGCTGCTAGCTGCAGCGCCTGGGGTGGAATAACGCTGGAGAGCGAACCCCCCGCGGCAGCGCCCAACAAACTCGCCAGTACCAAAGCCAAGGCACTGCCTGCGAAGACGGCACCAGGTCGGCTCGAAGTGCCGCTCAGGCTGACGATCGCCAGCTGGGTTTTGTCGCCTAGTTCGGCCAGAAACACGGTGACGAAGGTGGAGGCGAGTAGGGCAAGCATGGGCGGGGTGCAACGGCAAAGGACCTGGCGGTGAACCCTGGGGCGGTAACAGGGCCATGGATCAGTGACGACTCATCCCAAGGCCGGACCCGCCTGCAGGTGATTGGCCGCCAGCTGCAGTACCGCCTGGCGGCCCAGCCAAAGGCCCAACACCACCATGATCACCCCGGCGGCCCGCTCCAGTTGCTCGGGCGCCATCAGCCGCGAAAGCCAGCGGCCCAGCAGAACCCCCACCAGGCTGGAGCAGATCAGGGCCAGGGAGGCGCCGACAAACACCACCGCAGGACGGCCGGACTGGGCAGAAAGCAGCAAGGCGGCCAGCTGGGTTTTGTCGCCCAACTCCGCCAAAAAAACGGTGGTGGCGGTGGTCAGGAACACCTGCAGCCAGGCCTGGGATGACGGTGCCGCAGGGGTGCTGGCCGCCACAAAGGCGGGGCTGGAGTCCGGGACAGCGAGGCTTTCTGGCGACAATTCTGCTTGTGTCGTCTCTGATTGTGTCGTCTCTGCCTGTGTCGTCTGCCCCAGGGGATCCCCAGAGGACAAGGGCCCGTGGCTGGGGGGCTCAGGGGTGCTCATGGCTGGCGGCGGATGGCGCGCTGAAAGCGCTTCATCACCCTGCCACGGCCACCTTCCTCGCTGCGGATTTGCTGCAGGCAACAGGAAATGGCAAAGCTGTCGAAGTCCTCACCCTCCTGGCCAAAGAGGGCCAGCAACCGCTGCACCCGGCAGAAGTCCGGCCGATCGGCGTAGATGCGACAGCGGCGGTTGCCGGTATCAAAATGACGGCACCAGCCATCCGCAGCCACCAAATCCATGTAGGTGGCCCTTTGCTCGGCGTTAAGGGCTGCCAGGGCTTCGCTACGGCGTTCCGGGTCGAGGCGACAACAGGCGCCACAGCCACTGATGCACTGCCAAAGGGGTGAGCCCTTGCTCATGGTCGCCTCTGCCGCACCGAGCCGAGATCAGAACGGGCGCCACTCCATGCCTGCAACCATTCCAGTGACCATGCCTGTAACAGCGTTTCACAGCCTGGGGACCCGTTGGGAGGTCCTGGTGGAGAAACAACTACCATGGAACTGATTTTTCGAGGGCCGTCGCGCAGCTGTTCATGTCGATCGATTTCCATCTCATCTCCAACTTTGCCGCCCTAGCCCTGATCACCTTGGCAGGTCCAGCGGTCATTTTCATCCTCTTCTATCGGCGTGGCGCCCTCTGAATCTTCCCTGCGGCGGCGGCCGTCAGCCCTTGGGCTAGTTAGCAATGGGCGTTAGGCCGTAAGTCCGAGGGCAACGGCCGCGTCCCGGAATAGGGCTTGCAGGTAGGGATGGGAGCTTCCGCTTGCTCTCTCCTTACCTTTTTGTTCTGTGCCGGTTTGTTCTGTGCCGGTTTGTTCGGTGCTGTTTTGGTGGCTGGCCTCCAGCCATTCCTGGTTTTGGGCTCGAATTTGCTCGCCGGCGTCATTGCGGATCAGCACCCCATCGCCCTCCTTTTGGCACCAGTAGGTCCGTTGCCGGCGCATCAACACGACCGTGTCGCCGCTGCTGGGCCTTAGACCCACCACCTCAAGTTGAAGCCTTTGTTCTCCCTGCCAACGGTCCAGGCGCAGGCGAAAGGCCACATCCACATCGCCCGTCGGCAACCCCGGACCCTCCCAGCGCCAGGCCATCGCCCGCAGCCGATGGGATCCCTGCGAGAGTTGCAGCTCGAGATGGCCGCCCCGCAACAGCCTGCAGCTGGAAATCTGACAATGGCGGCTCCAGAAAACAGGCGCCCCATGGCCGATCCCGAAAGGTTCCAGCCGTTTTAGCTGCATCAGGAAGTCCCGATCAATACGTGCTAGCGGCAACAGGGCCTCCGGCTCCACCTTGCGACCGCTGCCCTGTTCCCCCAGCCAGTCCTGGGCCAGGGCCTCCAGCCGCTCCTTCAGCTCCCGCACCTTGGCGGCCTGCACCGTGAATCCGCCGGCAGCGGGGTGGCCGCCGAAACGTTCCAGCAAATCGGCACAGGCGCTCAGGGCCCCGTCAACGCGAAAGCCCCGGGGAGCCCGCACCGAAGCCCGCAGTTGGCCGCCCCCCTCCCCCGCCAGCAAGGCCACCGGCCGGCCGCAACGTTCCACCAACCGGGCGGCGACGATGCCGATGACGCCGTGATGCCAGTGGCCCTGGGCCAGCAGCAAGAAACCTGGCCACTGCGGTCCGTCCGCCTCCAGCAGGGCCATGGCTTCGGCCTCAATGGCATCGCAAAGTTCACGCCGTTGGCGGTTCAGGGCCTCGCAGCGCATGGCGAGATCCATGGCGCGATCCGGGTCTTCGGTGGTCAGCAGATCAACCACCAGCAGGGGATCCCCCAAGCGGCCCACCGCATTGATGCGGGGAGCCAGCTTGAAGGCCACCGCCTCGGCATCCAGGGGCTGGTCGCCCAGTCCCGCCAACTGCTGCAACGCCTTCAGGCCGGGAAGGGGCGAGGCGGCCAACCGGGGCAAGCCATCCAGCAGCCAACGGCGGTTGACCCCCGTCAAGGGGGCCATGTCGGCGATGGTGCCGATACAAAACAGATTTAGGGAGATGGCCTGGCCATCCCGGCGCCCCAGCCGCTGGCAGAGGGCCATGGCCAGCACATGGGCCAGCCCCACGCCCGCCAACCCCCGGTACGGGGAATCGGCAGGGGTCAAGGCCGGATGCAGCAGGGCCAGATGGGGAGGCAATTGGGACGGCAGGCTGTGGTGATCCGTCAAGATCACCTCAACGGCCAGCTCGGCGGCGCGATCCAGGGCTGCCAGGGCGCTGACGCCGTTATCCACGGTGATCAGCAGGCCGATGCCCTCCGTCGCCAGGCGCTCGACCATGGCCACGTTGAGGCCGTAGCCCTCCTCCATGCGACGGGGGATTGCCGGTTTGGGACGGGCCCCCAGGCGGGAGAGAACCCCACTGAGCAGGGCTGTGCTGGTCATGCCATCGGCGTCGTAATCGCCGCAGATCGCCACCGCTTCCCCCTGGCGGCAGGCGGTCTCCAGCCGCATCAAGGCCCGACTGAGATCGGCAAAATGGAGCAGGGGATCAGGGGCCGGTGGTGGATCCAGTAGGTCCGCTAGGGCTTCGGGACCCTCAACGCCACGGCGCAACAGGACCGCCAGGAGCTCTGGAGGCAGGTTGGCCATGGCCCCGCCGCCCTGCAGGGATCGGGCCGGCAAGGCCACGGGCAACACCCAGCGTGGTTCATCGAAGGCGGGAGGCAACGCTGACGGACTGCGGTTCTGCATTTTGGGACCTGGCTTGACCCAGGCCCCCCTCTAGCCTGCCCTGATCAGCGCAGGGGAAGAAACGGCATGGGCCAGCGGCTGCAAGCCCTGCTTTGGGATGTGGATGGCACCTTGGCCGAGACCGAATTCGAGGGCCACCGCCATGGCTTCAACCTGGCCTTCAAGGAGGCCGGCTTGCCCTGGCATTGGGACCTGGACACCTATCGGGGTTTGTTGGCAATAAGTGGCGGCCGCGAACGGTTGGCGGCCTACCGGCACCAGCAAGGGGAGGCCCCATGGCCCCGGGAAAAGCTGGAAACCCTCATGGCCGCCAAGCAACGGCATTACGTGAGCTTGGTGGCCGATGGCGGCCTGGCCTTGAGACCGGGGGTGGCCCCCTTGATCGCCGAGGCCCAGGCCGCCGGCATCCCCCAGGCGATCGTCACCACCAGCTCGCGTTCGGCGGTGGCCGCCCTACTGGGGGCCCAGGCGCCCAGCCTCACGGGAGCCTTTGCCTTTTGGGTCTGTGGCGAAGATGTGGCACGCAAGAAACCCGATCCCCAGGGCTACCAGCTCGCCCTCGACCAGCTAGGGGTTTCCCCAGGGACCGTTGTTGTGGTTGAAGACTCCATCGCCGGCCTGGCGGCGGCCACGGCGGCCGCTCTGCCCTGCCTTGTCACCCTCAGTGACCTGTCCCGAGAGCAGCCAACAGCAAACTTCCTGGCGGCGGCGGCCGTAGTCGACAACCTGGAGCCGGCCAGGGGCCCCGTGCAGGTGCGAAGGGGTCCTGCTTGCGATCAAACCCGGGTAACGCTTTCCTATCTGCACCAGCTCCTGGAGCGGCGATGAACGGCAAGCTGCGCCAAGCAACCCGTCTGGAGCTTGCCCAACGGAAGCTGGCAGGGGCTTTGCTGACCCAGGTGCGGCGCAATTGGCGCGGCGGCAGCTTGGCCCTGCTTGGCCTACTGGTGGGCTATTACCTGTGTCAGAACCTGATGGCCGTATTGATTGTACGGATACCGGGCGGCAGACCCGTGGTGGTACTGGCCCTGGTGCTGATAGTGGAGGCGATCGTACGCCTGCGCTCCCAGATGGTGAGGACCGAACCAAACCTAGCCTGGGTTGTGGCAGACAACCTTAGGATTGGAGCGCTATATGCCGTAGTGCTTGAAGCTTTCAAACTCGGAACCTAACTGGTGGCCGACCTGCCATTGGTGCATTGGTGGCTGAGCTGCCCCTCACTCTTCTTCGGCTTCCTCGGCAATCGGGTAAACGAAGCCGCGGGCCCGACCGCTCAGCACCGATTTGCCAAGGGAAAGAGCCTTGGCAGCGGCATCACCTGCCTTGGCCTTCCAATGGGCATGCCGCTGGTTGCGCTTGCCTTTGGAGGTTTTCTTCTTAGGAACGGCCATCTCAGAACTTCTAAGCCAAACAAAGATCCTCCAATGCGGCCCCTCCTTTCGTCAAATCGCTAGGATCGATTTCTGTGGTGATCTCCAGTGAGCAGCAGCCCACCGCCCGTCATTCCCGCTAGCGAACCCCCCGCCGCCCATCACGCTGCGGTGCCAGCTTTGGCCCCTGGGCAAGCCCCCAAAACTGACTCCAAGCCAGCGGCGAAACCCTTCAGCCTGACCAACGAAAACGGGGCCAAACCTTCCTTTAGCCAACTGCTCAAGGATCTCAAAGCAGGCAAGGTGAAAGAGCTGGAGCTCATGCCCCGGCAG
>JBIIRU010000203.1:0-5210 GCA_044341355.1 Cyanobium sp.
AATGGCGGCCTGTTCGAGGTGCCAGAGCTGGGGGGCGGTATCTCGATTTAGGGGCAACAGTTCAAGGCCTGGGGTCAGGGCGGGGACCGGGCCCTTTGCCTGCCAGCACCAGAGGGCATCCCGCCTCAAAGGCTGGAACCCCTGCTGTCTCAAGGCGGCTAAACGGGGGGTATCCAAGCTTGAGGTAGTGGCAATCCAGCTACAAGCCCCCCTACCCCGCAAGATGGCTTCGCGAAGCAAGGAACCAGTTAAGGCTGCCTCGGTGGGCAAGCCAGGTGCCCCGAGAGAATCCAAGGCCAGCCTGAGGTGCTGGACCTCCCAGGAGCTGCCGCTGCGATTCAGGCGGCGGGTGACGATGATGCCCAGAAGCAGGGGACGGCCAGGCTGATCACGGCAGAGGGCCACGTGGACCCTGGGGGCCAGGCAGCGCCTAGAGGAGACAGCGGCGATGAGGCGGTCGGGCACTCCCAGCAACAGGGCTCTCTGCAGCAGGGGTTGCAGGGGCAGAAAGGCCGGGTCGTCCAAAAGGGGTATGTGCCAACCCTGAAGTGGCTCCACACTCCAGTCAAGCTCGGATCCGGGCAACCGATCAGGCTCTGACCTGGCAAGGGCCTGCTGGAAGTCCGGCTGAATCCCGATAGCAGCAGCAATCACAGGAGACGGCACAGGGACGTGGGAAAGCAAGGGCCGGTAAATTTGATTCTAGGCCGATAGGACCCAGGGGCCGACCCAGGCCTTCAGGTCGGACGCACTAGGACCAGAGGGGTGCGTTCATTGGCATTTCCGGCCGGATTGGGCCGCAGGGCCCGATGCAGTAACTCCTCATCGCAGCCTTGGCTTGAAGCCAGGACCTTGACCCGTCCCAGGTCGTTGACATCAACGACGGCGACCGCCACACCGAGATCGGCCGCCATACGGTTGCAAAATTGTTCGGGACTGGCAGGACCCAGGACCAGGGTTTGGTCATAGGGGGGAGTGGTGCCGGTGATGTCGTCGATCAAGCGAGCCTGGTCGCCAGCGAGGCGATAGAAGACCCCCTTGATGCCCACCGCCTTGAGGGCCGTACCGGCCAACCAAGCCACCAGCACCCGGGCCGGCCCGACGATGTCGATGAGGGACTGCAATCCGCAGGCGCTCGCCAGGCTGCTGGTGGGGTGAAAAACGCGGCAAAGAAGCCTGGCCAGGGCGGAGGGCTGCACCGTTTGAGGGTGGTGATAGCGGCCTTGCATCACGGCCAGCGGGGTCTCGCCGATGGTCAGCACATCCCCGCTGCGGCGCAGTCCATTTGTGTAGCGCTCCAACACCTCCCGTGGGTCATCCAGCACACCGAGCAGATGGGTGCCAACCGGCAAGACGCGGCAGTTCTCGCCGGAACGCCAGGAAGCGGTTTCCGGTTCGAGGGGTTCGGGCTTCTGGATCGGCACCAAAATGGCGTCACGACGCTGCAGGCGTCCAAACGGTCCGTAGTTGACCCAGAAAACTTCCAGCCAGGCCGTATCCACCAGCCCCTCCAGGTCGACCCCGGCCGGGCCGATGACGCGGACATGCACCCGCGCCCGGGTGCTCTTGCGGCCCTTGACGATGTAAGCGGCCCAGTAACCATCAGGGCGCGTTTCCTCATCGGGGTGCTCGGCGATCACCTTGCTCTCGCAGCTGATGCCTGCCAGATCACCTCGACCCAAAAGCACCGGGTTCACCCTGATCTCAGGCACAAAGACCTCCATTCGGGGGTGGGGATTGCGGATGGTGATCTCCCCGATCACCTCCAGACCCTGGGCACGACGTTTGACCTGGAACGCCCCTGGGATCAACTGCAGGGGGGACGAAGGGCGCAGCCGATGACGCAGCTCAAGCCAGAGAAGGCTGAGGCCAAAAAAAAGGGCAACGACCAGCAGCAGGGAGAAAAGCAGCGGCAAGCGGTAAGAAAAGAATGGATCTGGCGGAGCGTAGATGCCGCTGCGGCCTTAGGTTCCGCACCATGGCACCGGCAAGGCGACTGGCATGCGCAAAACCTTTGTTCTCGATACCAACGTCCTGCTGCATGACCCCCTGGCCCTGACCCGTTTCGAGGACAACGACGTCGTAGTGCCCATCGAAGTGGTCGAGGAAATCGACCGCTTCAAGCGCGACCCCTCGGAGAAAGGCCGTAACGCCCGCCAGGTGTCCCGGTTGCTTGATGAGCTGCGCGAGAAGGGCAACCTGGCAGAGGGTGTGCCCATCAACGAGGCCAGCGGCGGCACGCTTCAGGTGGTGTTCTGCCGCAGTGAAACCCTTAGCCAACTGCCCCCGGAGCTGAAGGGCGGTAGCGGCGACAACAACATCCTGGCTGTTGCCCTTGAACAGCGTCTACATCAGGTGGTTGGCAGCCAACCGCCGGTGGTCCTGATCACCAAGGACACCAACCTGCGCATCAAGGCCGATGCTGTTGGCTTGATCGCCCAGGACTACAACACAGACAAAGTCGATATCGCCGACCTTTATCCAGGCTGCTGCGAGATCTGGACCAGCGCTGACCAAATGGACCGGGTCAAGGGGAATGGTGGCTTGGCCCTGGCCGATCTGGGGTCCGACAGCGGCCCCCTCCAGGCCAACGAAGGGGTGACCTTGCTGGATCGCAACCAGCCCAGCCACACGTTGCTAGCCCGATACCATGCCCAGTCGGCGGCCCTACTGCCCCTGCAGCGGGCCGGCAAGGCCCGGATCGGCCGCATCCAGGCCCGCAACCGCGAACAGACCTTCGCCCTGGACCTGTTGCTGGACCCCGATGTGCCCCTCGTCACCTTGGTGGGCATGGCCGGCACCGGCAAAACCTTGCTGGCCCTGGCAGCGGGACTGAACCAGGTGGCCGATGAGCGCCTCTATGACCGCCTCTTGGTGACGCGGCCGGTGATTCCCCTAGGCAAAGACATGGGTTATCTCCCTGGGGATCTGGAGGAAAAAATGGGCCCCTGGATGCAACCAATTATCGATAATCTCGACTATCTGCTAGGCGCTGATGAACTCTCAAGCCCCCGGTCCAATCAACGCCACCCCCGCAACAGCTGGGCCGATCTCAAGGGTATGGGTCTCCTTGAAGTGGAGGCAATCAGTTATATCCGCGGTCGTTCAATTCCCCGTCAGTACATGGTGGTTGATGAGGCCCAGAACCTTACTCCCCATGAAATCAAAACCATTGTGACCCGGGTTGGAGAAGGCACCAAAATCGTAGTCACAGGCGATCCCTACCAAATCGACAATCCCTATGTAGATGCCGAAAGCAATGGCCTCACCTGGTTGGTGGAACGCTTCAAAGGACAAAGCCTCGCTGGCCACGTCTCACTGATGCGAGGCGAACGCTCGCCCTTGGCGGAACTGGCCGCCAAGCTTCTTTGACCAACGCTTCTTGCATCAGCCATGGCATGCTAAACCACGAAACAAGTCAGTTCGGTAATGGGCTCCGGCCGATTAGCACTCCTGAGGCGCAAGCCAGGGCCCTGGACACCAACCCTTAGCTTGGTCCTTTTGCTGGGCTACAGCATGGTTGGGGCCCCCACCATGGCGGCTGAAGTGACCCAGGCGCCCGCCCCCAGCGCCGCTGAGCAATACACCCAGAAGGACACCCGCGATGTGGTGGCCCTTGTCGAAGCGGCCGCCAATGAAGTCAGGCTGCATGGCCGTGACGCGTTCCCCAGCTTCCGGGTTAAAGGAAGCCGCTGGTTCCAGGGCGATCGCTATGTTTTTGTCCTGGCGACTGATGGCAACAGTGTCGTCTACCCGCCCGATCCCGAGAGCGAAGGCCTCAGCTTTCTCGGCTTCCAAGACCTCGGCGGCAAGCTCTTTGGTCGCCAGTTTCTGGAAGTGGCCAACAGCCCGGAGGCAAGGGGGTGGGTCCACTACCAGTGGCGTAAACCAAATCGCTCCGACCGCCGACCGATCTGGAAATCCACCTATTTGATGGCCGTCACCGCGCCATCCGGCCAGCGCTATCTGGTGTTGTCAGGTCTCTACGAACCCCAGATCGAGAAGGCCTTCATCGTGCAGCAGGTGGACGCGGCGGCACGCCTGCTACAGCGCCAAGGCCGCTCGGCGTTCGAGACCCTGAGGGACCGTCGTGGACCCTATTTTTTTCATGATACCTATGTGTTTGTGGACACACCTGATGGAGTTGAAGTGCTGAACCCCGCCTTTGCCGAAGTCGAAGGCCGTAACATCCTTCACCTCAAGGATAAAAATGGCAAAGCAATGGTGAGGGATTACATCAATCTGGCCATGGGGCAGGGCTCGGGTTGGGTGGAGTATCTTTGGCCCCGGCCCGACGCGTCCAGCTTGCCTGAACGCAAAACCACCTACGTCCGCCGGGTGCAATTGCCCGATGGAGAAATCCTGATTGTCGGCTCCGGCTTGTACGCACCCTGAGTAACTTCTCTACCCCACCGCCGTCGCCCCCCAGCCGCCGACCGCAACGATCAGTCTGGGCCGCAGCCCTAGCCTTCGGTCTGATCGGACTGGTGATACAACTGTGGCGCATCGCCAGTCTCACCGCCTCCTACGACCAGGGCATCTTTGTGCAGGCCCTTTGGAACGGACTGGCCGGCCACCCGTTCGAAAGCACCCTTTCCTCCCAGCTCTCGGATGTCGTCGTTAATGGCGGCCTTGCTCCTCAGGTCGGTTACCACCGGCTGGGCCAACACTTCACGCCCCTGCTTGCGCTCTGGATTCCCCTGGTTGGTCTGTTAGGCCCGGTAGCCCTGCCCCTGGTGCAGGTGGGACTGGTAACTGCAGCCGGTCTGGCGCTGCACCAACTGGCGGCCCAGCGACTGGCCCCGGCGTTGGCCGCCCGCATCGCCTTCAGCTTCTACGGCGCCAATGCGGTCATTGGTCCCACTTGGGGCAATTTCACCGACCTCTGCCAGTTACCCCTGCTGGTGTTTTTGTTGCTGCTGGGACTGGAACGCCGCCGCTGGCTGCTGGTCTTGATACCGGCCCTGTTGATGCCGCTGGTGCGGGAGGACACCGGCGTCGTTTTGGTGGGAATCGGGGTTTGGGTGGCGCTGCGCCAGCCGCGGCGCTGGCCCCTGGCCATGCTGTTGATTGGCTGGGGCGGCGGTTGGGTGTTGCTTGTGACCAACCAGCTGATGCCCCTGTTCAGCGACGACAACGCCCGGCGCTTCATGTTGGAGAACTTCGGCCAGTACGTACCTGGCAGCGAGCGCGCCTCCAGCCTTGAGGTG
>JBIIRU010000184.1:0-5628 GCA_044341355.1 Cyanobium sp.
GCAGCTTCACTGCCTCGGCGGTGAGCATCGAGCAAATGGGTAGGCGCAATGCCGAGGCCGTGCAGCTGATGGTTCAGGCTGGCTGGCAGTAGGTGCACCTGAGTTTGAGCGGTAGAGCTTCAGTGGCGGCCAAACCCGCGATCGGCAGAACTGGGCTGGTGCTGCTGGTGCTGCTGATTGGGCTGCTGGCATTGGCGCCCCTGGCGGTCCTGCTGCGAGATGCGCTGTTCAGCGCTGAACCCGGCGCTATTGGCCAGGGTGCCGTGGGTCTCGGCCCCCTGGGCCTGGGGGCCGATGCAGCCGCCCAAATTCGCGGCACGCTGCTGTTGGTGGCCGGCGAAGGCGTGCTGGGCACCCTGCTGGGCACGGCCACTGGCTGGCTTACGGCCGTCTGTCGCTTCCCGGGCCGCCGCTGGCTGCGCATGGCCCAGTTGTTGCCATTGGCGTGCCCCGCCTATTTGTTGGCGGCCAGCTTGATCGATTGGGGTAGCCAAAACGGCATCCGCATCTACGGATTCTGGTGGGCGGTGCTGTTGCTGAGCCTGGCGAATTACACCTATGTGTTTTTGCTGAGCACCGAGAGTTTTTCAACCAGTGGCCGCCAGCTGCTGGAGGCCTGCCGCAGCTTGGGGGTGGGGCCCTGGCAGAGTTTTTGGCGGGTGGCGTTGCCGCTGGCGGCCCCCTCGATCGGCGCCGGCGTCGCCCTCAGTGCCATGGAGGTGGTGAATGAATTGGGGGCGGTGCGCTTGCTGGGGGTACCGAGCCTGTCGGCGGGAATTTTGAATCGCTGGCAAGTCGATGGCGACCCCCGCGGGGCGGCCCTGTTGGCGCTCGCCGCCCTCGCGATCGTGGTGCTGCTGCTGGCGGCCGAACGGGCCCTGCGGCGCCGCAGCCGTCGCTGGAACCTGGGCACTGGCAGCGCCAATTGTCATGTTTGGCCGCTGGCGGGCTGGCGCGCCGCCGTCGCCATTGGCGTCACCCTGCTGCCACCACTGGCCTGCCTGTTGATTCCGGGCCTGTGGATTTTGCAGGGCTGGCAGGTGATGGCGGCGGAACCGCTGGGTGAATTGCTGGCCCTGGCGGGCCGCAGCTTGGGGTTGGCGCTGCTGGTGACGGCGGTTACGGCCTTTTGCGCCCTGCTGCTGGCGATCAGCCGCCGCTGGACTGAGGGGCCATTGGTGAATCAATTCAGCTTGATGGCCGGCCTGGGCTATGGCATTCCGGGCAGTGTGCTGGCCCTGGGCTTGCTGCTGGTGGGGGGGCCATTGCAGCTCAATCCGGTGCTGTTGCTGGTGTGGGGCTATGGGGTGCGGTTCATGGCCGTATCCAAGCAGGGTCTCGATGCCGCCCTAGAGCGGATCCCGGCGAGCATCGACGAATCGGCCACCAGCCTGGGCTGCAGCTGGTGGCAGACCCTGGGGCGCATCCATCTGCCGCTGCTGCGGGGGCCGCTGTTGGTGGGTTTGTTGTTGGTGTTTGTGGATGTGATCAAGGAATTGCCGATCACGATGTCGCTAAGGCCCTTTGATTTCGACACCCTGGCGGTGCGGGTGTTTCAGTACGCCAGCGATGAGCGGGTGGGTTATGCGATAGCGCCGGCCCTGCTGATCATCGGCTTTGGTTTAGTGGCAGCGATCGCCTTGATCCCCTCCTTGGAGGAGCGCAGTTGAGCATGAACGGCGAAAACAACGCCCCCCACCTGCAGCTGCGGGACGTCTGGCACCGCTATGGCGCTAGTAATGGCAATGCCAATGGCGGCAACGGCCGCTGGACTCTGCGCCAGATCGATCTGACGCTGCAGCGGGGCGAGTTGGTGGGCTTGCTGGGGCCCTCGGGTTGCGGCAAGACCACCCTGCTGAGGCTGGTGGCGGGCTTCGAGCGGCCGGAACGGGGGTCGGTATGGATGGGGGGCCGCCAGGTGGCCGGGCCCCAGCAGTGGCTGCCGGCGGAACGGCGGGGAGTGGGCATGGTGTTTCAGGACTACGCCCTGTTCCCCCACCTCGATGCCTGGCAAAACGCCTGCTTTGGCTTGCGGCGCGGCCACGATCTGAGCCGGGTACGCTGGCTGCTGGAACTACTGGGTCTGGAGGGCCTGGAGCGCCGTTATCCGCACGAACTATCGGGCGGCCAGCGGCAGCGCTTGGCCCTGGCCCGGGCATTGGCCCCCCAGCCCGAGGTGGTGCTTCTGGATGAACCCTTCTCCAATCTGGATGTGGAGGTGCGACTGCGATTGCGCAGCGAGCTGCCCCGGGTGCTGAGCAGCGTTGGCGCCAGTGGCCTGATCGTCACCCACGACCCGGAGGAGGCGCTGGCCATCTGCGACCGGGTGGCGGTGCTGGGCGACGGCGTATTGCATCAAATCGCACCGCCAAGACAGCTGGTGCAACAGCCGGCCACCGCCTTCGTGGGCCGTTTCTTGTTGCAGGCAAACCTGCTGCCCGCCAGCCTGGAGAACGGTCAATTATTGACACCACTGGGCATCATTGCCGCCGGCCAGTGGCGCTGGGCAGGGGAAGGCCAACACGGCGATGGGGATAGCGTCGCTGTCCAGCCGCTGGAGGTGATGTTGCGCCAGGAGGATCTACAGCTGGAAAGCCAACCCCAGGGCGAATGGCAGCTGGTCGGCCGCGAGTTTCTCGGCTCCGCCTGGCTGGCCCTGCTGGAATGCCGGGGCCAGCGCCTGCGGCTGAAGCTGCCGCTAGACCAGCCCTGTGAGCTGGGTATGAGCTGCCGGGTGACGGTGCGGCACCAGGCTGTTGCCACTCTGTTTGGGTCGGGTGAGATGGGGGGTGGGGGTAGTGGTGTGGTGGATAGGGGGGGTGTTATCAGTCAGGATTCGACAGCCGTTGGTGTTTGAACGGGTTTTCGGGCGACGGGAGCACCCTCTGCGCAACGGCAAGAACGGTAAGAACCGACTGGCAGAGCGCTTAGCGCAAAACCCTTGGGCGCAGTGAATTTAAAAAACTGCAGCCAAAAGAAATAACAAATTATACGAAATGTAAAGCAATAGCTGGAAGCTTGTCTGGATTCAGCGAAGATGATCTTTGACAATACGTCAGCACTCCTGCTGGCGTTTCCTTAAGGAGACTTTCAATCATGGCTCAAATACAGGTAACCGAAACACAAATTATCAGCGGGACTGAAATCATGATTGGCGTGGACCATACACGCCAGATTGACGTTTCGATACCTCGCTTTGCTTCCAGACCTGACATTACGATTAGCATTTACTCAGATGACAACATGCCTCCAGCGATTGGTTCAGATGAGAATGCAAATCCAGGAACTATGTTTGCTCCCTGGGCAGTCGAATATCGCCCCGAAGACGGTGTAGACGGCCAGGACAGGATCGTGGTATCGGCCGCAAACACTCAAGACGGTGTGGCGACTCCGGTACGGGTTATGTGTAGTTACATCGTTATGGGTAAAATCGCAATAATTACGTAAGTAGAATAAAAGAACGAGGCGCATATGCTGGCCAAACCCCAGCTGTTGCGGCTGTTTGACAACGCTTACTGTGGCTAGAAAACTTGCTAGCCAAGGCGGGTAATCTCTGGGCTCGGCTGCTGAGCTCGCCGCCTGGTAAAAAGGCACCCTGCTGCCTGGCCACAGCAACAAGTGATGAACCAGTTGGGGGATCTTCTCGACAGCCATGAGATGCTCTGGTGGTGGTTTGATCCACATAGGCTCTCCGCTGAGTCTCAGGGTGCATGGGGGCAAGCTGCCTGAACTTGAGAGCGCGACCGGGTGTTGGTGAAGCCTATTGATTGGAAACCGCCGATGCCATCAATGAAACTGAGACAGAGAATTACCGTCACCACTCGCTGGTGATAACAATTGATTGTAAACTATGCCATGACTTCAATAATGACAATTTGGTCGTCAATTGTCACCACTTGCTACAACGGATGTTCCCAACACAGCGAGGCTTCTGCTGCGGCTAGTGCCAACTTGAATAGGAAGACCCTCCCAAGCGATGATGGGATCAACTCTCGCAGCCCAAAGTGGTCGCCAGCGACAAGCTCTTCTTCTGGTTGTTCCAGGAGCGCACCGACCGCCTTCTGCCCCTGGTCACCAGCCTGCTGGCTGACATGGAGGGCTACACCTTTACCGCGCCGGTGATCAAAGAGCGGGAGGTACGCATCGATGGCCTCTTTCTCCCCCCTCCCGAGCATCTTTACGACAAGCCAGCGTTGATCATGGAAGCCCAGATGGCCGCCAAACCTGATTTCTTCCTGCGGCTTTACAACGAAAGTAGCCTCCTCCTCTGGCACCAGCACCGCCAGGGCCAACCCTTGCGCTACTGGCGCGTACTCGTGATCTGCCCCTCTCGCTATCTCAACTTCGGCGATCCGCTGCCCGTGGCTGAATTCTTACGGGAGCGCGTGCACTGGATTGAGCTGGCCCCCGAGCGCATGCCACCCTTCGCCCCGCCACTCCAGAAAGCCCTCGGCCTGCTCCTGCTGCCGGAGCAGCAGCTGCCCGCCTCCTCCGCTGCCATCCGGCGGCAAGCCGCCTCCGCTCCCCTCGCGGCCGAAATGGATGACGTGATTGCCGCTATCCTGCTCTCAAGGTTCAACGGCCGCTCCATCACCGACATCTGCGCCATGGGAGGGATCACGCTCGACGACTTCACCAAAAGTGTGGCCTACCGCGAGATCTATGGTATGGGCCAACAGGCGGAGGCCACCTCCATGATCCTGCGCCAACTTCAGCGTAACTGCGGTCCCCTTTCCCCCGAGCAGCAAACCCAAATTCAGGCCCTGCCCCTGGCAGAGCTGGAAGCCTTGGCTGAGGCGCTGCTTGATTTCCAAGGGGCCGCGGACCTCAGTGCCTGGCTCTCGCAGCGGCAGGGTTGAGGCCGGAACAGCGAGCCTCTAGGCTATAACTCTTCACAGGTTAGGTCTTACAGATAGGAAAACACTAAACCAGCCCGGAAACCATTCCAGGAAAATAACTTCGGCTGCCGTCCTCAAAGGCGAATTCATACACCGTGGTCGGACCCCACGCGTCCGCTCGCTGTCCGAAAAGCAGCATCAGCCCCACGGGGCAGGCCGCGAAGACATGCAGCCGGCGGGGTGAATCCGCCACCACCAGCTCTCGCACCTGCCGGGCCAGGGCATCCGCCAGCCAGCGGGCGTGGCCACCGTCCACCACGGCATCGGGGCCGGGCTGCTGCAGGCCGGCATGGGCCAGGCGCCCGATCGGCAGGGCCAAGGTGTCGATGGCACGCTTGGCATCCAGCCGGGCGTCGTGGGTCACCGAGACGACCAGAGCTAGATCCTGGCCGCGATTCAGGGGCTCCTCCGTCAACAGCCAGCCCCGTTCATTGTCTGGGGGTTGGGCTCGCGACAGATCCCAGACGATCTCGCCAGCGTTGGTGCGCTGGGAGACGTTCACGCTGAAACCGCGCTTGGGATTGAGCAGGGTGCCCAGATACCAGCCGATCGAGAGGTGAGTTTGAAGTGCCAACACCAGCGGCTGGGGCAGGTCTGCGAGCGCCGGTAAAAACGCTGCCAGCCGTTGCCGGATGTCGCGGCTCCATACGTTCTCTACGGGCTATGTGTAGCTACATTGTTATAGGAGGAATCGCAAAGATTCTGTAAGCGCAAAAAAAGAACGAAGCGC
>JBIIRU010000185.1:0-5616 GCA_044341355.1 Cyanobium sp.
GGGCCCCATGCTGAGGAAGGTTCCAGCCCCTATCTGCTTTTCCCTTGATGCGCTTCTTCCCCCAGCTCACCGCCGCCGCCCTGCTGCTGGCCACCGCTGTGCCCGGCAGCGCCTGGGCCGGGGCCGCCTTCAACAAAACCATGAAGCTTCAAGGCACCAACTTCCAGGTGAAGAGCAGCGGTGAGGGCTCTCAACAACAACTGATGATCACCACCACGGGTGCTAAGCCAGCGATCAAGCCGATTCGCCAAACGGTCAATGGCCAGGTGGTGGGTGCCGAGGTGGCCGACCTCAACGCCAATGGTTTGCCCGAGATCTACGTGTACGTGCAGGGAGCGGGCAGCGGCAGCTACGGCGAGGTGGTGGCCTACGCAGTGATGAAAGGCAACGAGCTCTCGCCGATCACCCTGTCGGAACTTAAGGGCGCCAACGCCGAGGGATACCAGGGCCACGACCAGTTCCAGGTGGTGGAGGACTGCCTGGCGCGTCGCTTCCCGATCTACAAACCAGGCGACAGCAACGCCAAGGCCAGCGGCGGCCAGCGGCAGATTTGCTACAAGCTCAAGGCCGGTGAAGCCGGTTGGCTCCTGCGGCCCACCAGCGTGGTCAAGTTCTGAACTTGTCGCGCCCGGCATGTCTGTGAAGGGTCAAACCCCGCCAGCGAACGGCGCCAGTGCGGCTCTAACCCTGAGCCATCTGGCGGTGGCGGGTTATCGCTCCCTGCAGCAACTCACGGTGCCCCTGGGCGCTCTGCCCCTTGGGAGTTCTCCCGTGGGGAGTCTCACGGTGGTGTGCGGAGCCAACGGCTGCGGCAAGAGCAACCTCTATCGCGCCCTTGGGCTGATTGCCGCCGCGGCCCGGGGTGAGCTGGTGGCGGCCCTGGCCGCTGAGGGGGGATTGGCGGCGGTGTTTTGGGCCGGGCCGGAGCGCACGACGCGGGAGATGCGCCGCGGTGAGCAGCCTGTGCAGGGCAGTAGCGGCAGGCGGGAGGCGGCGCGGCTGCGGCTGGGCATTACCGGCGCCTCGCTTGGCTACGCGATTGAGCTGGGTTACCGGGCTGATGACCACAGCAGTGCCTTTGTGCTGGATCCGGAGATCAAGCGGGAGTGGATCTGGGCCGGCGGGCCTTTCCATCCCCGCAGCCTGCTGGTGCGGCGCAGCGGTGCGGTGGTGGAGCGCTGCTGCGAGTCCGGCCGCAGCCAGCCGCTCGCATTGGAGGTGTCGCCGCACGAGAGCCTGCTGACCGCCGTTTCTGACCCCCTGGAGGCGCCTGAGGTGTTCAAGCTGCGCAGCATGATCTTGAGCTGGCGCTTTTACGACAGCTTTCGCACCGACCGCCAGGCCCCGGCCCGCAGCGGCCGCATCGCCACCCGCACCCTGTCCCTGGCGGCCGACGGCGGCGACCTGGCCGCCGCGGCGCAGACGATCATCGAGATCGGTGACCACGAAGGCCTGCAGGCTGCCATCGCCGCTGCCTTCCCGGGCTGCCGGTTGACGGTGGACACAAGCCAACCAACCTTTCGACTGCAATTGCACCAACCGGGATTGCTGCGGCCCCTCGATGCCAGCGAGCTCTCCGATGGCACCCTGCGTTACCTGCTGCTGGCGGCGGCCCTGTTCAGCCCGCGGCTGCCGCCGCTATTGGTGCTCAACGAACCGGAGAACAGCCTCCACCCCGATCTGCTGGCGCCCCTGGCGCGCTTGATCGCTGCGGTGGCCGAGCGCACCCAGGTGTGGGTGGTAGCTCACGCCGAGGCCCTGATCACCGCCCTGGCGGCCAGCCCAGGCTGCACTCTGCTGCGGTTGGAGCGGGAGCTAGGGGCGACGCTGCTGCCCGGCCAGACGGTGCTGGAGCGGGCCGCCTGGCGCTGGCCGGGTTGAAAGGCTTATGGAGCGCGGCCGCTTACAGGGGCTGCACCACAAAATCGAGCGGTGTGAGGCCACCGTTGCCGTCGGGGTAATTGGCAAAGCCCACCGTGACGCCGCCAGAGAGGGAATTGGCGGTGCTCAACACACTGGTTTCTCCATCGCTGCTGCGGGTCACCGTGAGATCCTGCCAGTGCGCCTGGGCGCAGAAGTTTCCAAGGTCGTCGCGGCTCACCTCCACCACAGAAGCGATGCTCAGATCTCCCTGTCTGTTGAGAGCAACGCTAGTTGCAGGCAGGAGGTAATTTCCTTCGTTTGTGCGGTAGATTCCTTCGAAGTGGCTGATCAGGTTGCTGTCGTTGCGATTGTGATAGGCAAATGTTGTATAGTTTATGAATTCGCCAGAGACCTTGTCGTAATCGATCAGGTAGGCGCGACCGGCCGACAAGGTTCCGGCCTCTTGGCTGAGCACCTCTCCTGAACCTCCAGCTATGGTGTAAGTACCATCGCTATTTGCCCAGATGCCGTAGGCGGTGTGGGTTACCAGAAGTGACTTATCGGGATAGACGATCGGAATCTGACGGCCAGATTCCATTTCAACGATAAAGGCTGTGGCGGTGATCGTGAGATATTTTGTGAGTCCATTCACATTGGCGTTGTCAGTGTTGCCGACTGCCAGCCCCCCATCCACCGAGTGCACAAAAGTGTACGTGCCGGCGGTGCCCAACTGGGTGATGCCTTGCACAGATAGCCAACCAGTGGTGGTGCTGCCATCTGCCGCCCCTGTGTATGTGAAGCCCACGATTGCCGGGTTCTCGGTCGTCGGCACCTGATCGCCCAGCTTGCGGGTATAGGCACCCACCAGTTGGACCAGGTCTGCACCCAAATTGGCCGGTCCATAGATGCTGGTGCCGGCAGCATTGAAGCTCTCGGGAACCGACACGACTTGCCAGTTACCGGATCCGCTGACACCATCATGGCACACATCATCCAGTGCCCCCCTGTACACCAGGCCCGTCGGCGTAGGCCCCGGCGAATTGTTTGCGCCTACTAACAAATAGGTGCCAGGGACATCGCCTCCCTTGAGTCCCTGTAGATAGGTCACTACCGACGGATCATTGCCTGGATTGTACTGAAACGGAGAAGTAATCCGTTGGGGAAGTGACATGGTCAGGCAGGCCCTTTAGAGTATGTCTATATTATAAACGATATGCAGCGGATTGCCAACATCGGTATCGCTGGGGGAGAGGCACGGCTGCCGGTTGCTGAGGTTGGAGCGGGAGCAGCGGGAGTAGCGGGAACTGGGGGCGACGCTGCTGCCCCGCCAGACGGTGCTGGAGCGGGCCGCCTGGCGCTGGCCGGCTTGTTTTCAGGCTTGATTTCACTAGGGCCATGGCCGGCTGCAATGGGCCGGCAGGGGTAGCTCCTCCGTTTCAGCCTTTTTCCTGCAATCCCTTGAGGGCGGCCAATAGGGCGGCGGGGCTTTGGGGGTCCACCATCAACACACTGCCGCCTTTGGCATGGGCCATCTCCTGACCCATGGCCATCCAGTCATGGGCGAGCAGCAGCCTCAGACTTTCGGCCGCCGCCGGATGGGCCTCCATGGCCTTGGCCAATTCGGCGGCGGCTTCGGCCCGGGCCCGGGCCAGCAGTAACTGCTGCTTGGCTTGGGCGTCGGCTTCCAGCAACAGGGCTTCCTGACGGGCACGGGCATCGAGCACGAGCGCCTCGGCCCGCCCCCGGGCCGCATTCACCTGGGATTCCCGTTCTCCTTCTGATCGCAATACCGCCGCCCGTTTCTCCCGCTCGGCGGTCATCTGCTGCTCCATCGCCTGCTGCACCCCCACGGTGGGCCGGATGTCCCGCAGTTCCACCCGCGTCACCTTGACGCCCCAGGGATCGGTGGCCTGGTCCAATTCCCGCAGCAACACCTCATTCACCTCCGAACGGGTGGTGAAGGTTTGATCGAGATCCAGCTTGCCCATCTCGGCGCGGATCTGGGTCAGCACCAGATTCACCATCGCCGCCTGCAGGTTGTCGACGGCGTAGTAGGCCCGTTCGTGCTCAAGCAACTGCCAATAGACCACCGCATCGACCTCAATCGAGACGTTGTCGCTGGTGATGCATTGCTGGGGGGGGATATCCAGCACCCGCTCCTTGAGCGACTGGTGGCTCACCACCCGCTCCAGCCCCGGCAACACCAATGAAAGTCCCGGCGAAAGCTGGCGGTTGTACTTGCCCAACCTCTCCACCAGCTGGGATTGGCTGCTGCTGGTCACCTTGACACTGCTGATGCCCAGCACGGCCAGCACGGCCAGCACAGGCAGAAGAACGGTTTCCATCGCCAGCGGCCCTAATCCATCAACATAGGCAAATCGGCCGCCCCCGGATCGCCTGCGCACCCATGCCCATCACCCCGGCCCTGTTCTGGTTGCTGGCGGGTCTACCGCTGCTGGCCTTGGCCATGGTGGGCATTGATGGCGATGGCCTGCTGTTGATGGCCGGCCTGGCGGCCCTGGCGGTGGCCCTACTGACGGCTGCCACTGCTGCCCTGAGCACGACCCTGCAGGGCCTGTTGTTTGCCGCTCTGCTGGCGCTGGGTTACGGCTGGCTGCGCAATTGGGATCGGCGCCAAGGCGAACGGCCCCTGGCCCCCAGCAGCCGGGCCGAGTCGGCCGAGGTGATCAGCGCCTTTGAGAATGACGGTCGGGGAAGGGTGCGTTGGCAGGGCCAAAGCTGGGCCGCCACCAATCTGGAACCGGGGGTGCCACTGCTGCCTGGCCAGGCCGTGACCGTAATGGGAAGGGAGGGGACCAGGTTGCAGGTGCTGCCGGCCCGGCCCCTCTGAACGGCTTGAAACAGCCTCAGTCGAAGAACATCAAGCTGACGACCTTGCCCATGTCCTCGGCCGTGCGGCAGCTGGCCAGCAGGGTCTCGCTGTCATGGAAGGCAAAGCAGATCAGTTGGTCGCAGCGACTGATGATTTCCTGGTTGCAGAGGCTGCTGGCGATCGGCAAGGGCAACTCATCGTGCTCGGGCTTTTCGACCAGATGCAAGACCCGATCAAGTTGCTCCCTGGATTCGGCCGGCTGGCGATCCAGGCTTTGGGGTAGCAGCACCGTGAGGCGGGAAGGTTCCACATCAAGGACACTGCGGATCACGGCCGCATTGACCCCCTGGGAGCCTGAGGTCATCAGGTTGTGTCCCTCCTGGGCCAGGGAGCGCCCCACGAGTTCAACCAGATGGATGGACACCACGGGCACATGGCGACTGCCAAGAATGGCAATGCGCCGCTTGCCCCGGTCTTGGAGCATGGCTAGCTCCTGGGCCAACGTGTCGACCCGACCAATTGTTGGAAGATCTAGGGACCGGGTCACCCAAAACCTACGTTCGTACTTACGAAACTAGCAGCCACCGGACCGGTCCGCTTTGGGACCTCAGCTCAGACAGGGGCAGGCAGCTTGAGGCGTTCGTAGAGGGCATCGAAACGGCAATGCTCGGCCACCAAGCGGATGGCGTAGGTGGCCTTGACCGGTTCATGCAGACGCACATGGCCGATGGCCGCCTCGATCACCTCGACGGTGCTGAGGGTGTCGTGGTCCACCTTGAGCACGGGCACTTCCAATTCTTCAGCCCGATTCAGCAGTTGGGGCAACGGTTCGCCCACCCCAGTCAGGATCAGGCACTGGGTGGAGGCCTCCAGGGCGGCCAGCTGGATGTCGGTGCGATCGGCGCCGGTGATCACAGCCA
>JBIIRU010000186.1:0-5607 GCA_044341355.1 Cyanobium sp.
GCGACCTGATTTCGGCGTGATGGTGAATGTGGGACTTGCCCATTTCGCCGCCTTTGGCAGCCGTGAGGCGATTGCCCGCGAAAAGATGGGCCTCTTCCGTCACCTTCCCGCTTCCAATTGGTTGATTGCTCCCTCTGACCCTCTGTTGGATGTCCTGCCCCTGGCCTGCGAGCGGGTCCATCCCGGTACGGACTGGCCTCGGCTGATCGAGCGTCGCCCCACCACCACCGGTTTCGCCCTCACCCTGCAATTTGCAGATCAGCAGTTGAAGCTGTCGGTGCGGACCCGTTCCCTGCCCTTGGTCGAGGACCTAATGATCGCGATGACGGCAGCCCTGCGCTTGGGCGTGGATCCCGCCCAGATCGTCGGCGCCCTTGAAGGCTATGGCTTTGGGCCAACCCGCATGGAAACCTGGCGCACGCCGGAGGGAATCACCATCATCAACGACACAGCCAGCAGTGATCCCCTTTCCGTCCAGGCGGCTCTGGATACGGTCGCCGCGACGCCAAGCACCGGCCATCGGCGCCTTTTTGTCTTCGGCGGAATGGCTGACCTGGGTGTTCGGGAGCATCGCGAGCATGGCTTGATCGGTCGGGTGGCCGCCGAGCGAGGTTTCACTCACCTGCTTTTGCTGCCCCACACCGCCATTGAGCACACTTGCGCGGGTTGGTTGTCGTTGCGTCCAGGCGCCTCGCTTCTCAAGCTGCCCGATTGGCAGGCCCTGCGCCAACAAGTCCGGGATTTGGCCCAACCAGGCGACCTGGTGTTGATGAAGGCGGCGGCGGGTGAGGGGCTAGGGGTCGCGGCACAAGCCATTTGGGAATCAATGGCGCCCCGCAGGCTGCTGATCGATCTGGGCGCAATCAGGGAAAATGTGGCCCGTTTCCGAGTTCTCTCTGGCTCCAAGGTGGCAATCCTGGCCGTGCTTAAGGCCTGGGCCTATGGCACCGAATTGCCCCGGCTGGCGTTGGCCTTGCAGGCCAGCGGGGTGGATTGGATCGGTGTCTCTACCGCTGATGAGGGCGCGCTGGCCCGCCGTGCCGGAGTCCGGCTGCCGATTCTCGTCATGTTGATGGACCGCGAGGAGGTCGACAAGGTTGTTCGCTATGGCCTGACCCCCGTTGTCTATTCGCTTCCCTTCGCTCGGGCCCTAGTCGAGTCCCTCCGGGATATGGGGGCAGAGTGTGACGTGCATCTTGAGGTCGACACTGGTATGGGTCGCCTTGGCGTGACTCCTGAAGAGGCCCTGGTGGCGGCCCGACTTTTGCGCGGCGCCGGGGTAGTTCGGCTGCGGGGCGTGATGACCCATCTCGCTGGGGCCGATGATTCGGCCGCTGATCACCACAGCGAGCAGCAATTGGCCCGTTTTGATCAGGTGGTGACCGCAATCCGATCCGAGGGGGATGAACCCCTCTGCATCCATGCCGCCGCCACCGCCGCCGCCGTTCGTTTCCCTAGGGCTCGCTACGACATGGTGAGGTTGGGCTTGGGGTTGTTCGGTATCTCCCCTTCGTTGGAAGTGGCTGAGGCGATTCAACTGGAGCAGGCGCTGGCCTTTGTGAGTCGCCTTGCCCAGGTGGCTGTATGGCCCCGCGGTCAACGGGTCGGATACAACGGCGCCTATGTGGTTGAGCAAGAACAGCAAAGGATTGGCATCGTGGCGGCCGGATACAACGACGGCGTGCCCTGGCGCCTTTCGAATGCGGGTGCTGTTCTGGTTCAGGGACAGACGGCCAGGATCCTGGGCAGGGTGTCGATGGATTCGATGGCGGTCGATCTGACGGCTGTTCCAGATGCTGCAGTTGGGGATGAGGTCCTGATTTTTGGCAGTTACCAAGGCCAGAGCCTCCGCCCCGAGGAGGTGGCAGCCCGCGCAGGCAGCATTCCCTACGAGTTGCTTGTCAATGTCGACAGCAGGCGGGTGCAGCGCATATTCCGCAACGACTGAGGCCAGCGGCCGCGCTGAGCAAGCTGGACGTTCAGGTATAGTCGCTTAGCCGCTGGAGAGGTGGCTGAGTGGTCGAAAGCGGCTCCCTGCTAAGGAGTTACAGGAGGCAACTTCTGTCGAGGGTTCGAATCCCTCCCTCTCCGTTGACATACACCGATGACATTCATCTCATTGGTTGGTAGTCCATGAGTCTGCCGGCAATCTCCGGCAGCAACCCTTCTTGACTGGGATAGGTTACCCCTTCGCTCAATACAATGAGCAGCATCGGCGCCCTTAGGTCTGTTTCCACGTAGGCGGCACCGTGCCTTGCCTCACCTATCCAGCTCGCTTTGCTCCAAATGCGTGGATTGGGGGCAATACCTGGGTTTATAAATTCAGCCGGCTCGCTGATCTCCGCTGTGTTCGTGCAGCTATCCCCAAATGGTCGTTCCAGCAGGCTCTGCATCCTGCGACAGGCAGGTGGGGAGATAATCGATCCTGCCATCACGGCCTCCAATAACCTGGCTGTGCCGTCCGTGGTCAGGAGGTTGCGGTGGCCCTGATCCGCTCTGTGGAAGTCCAACTCTCGACCGTAGGGTCCGTCTGCCCAGGTTTTCTGACAGGCTTGCCAACCAGCCAGCTCTGGCCAGCCCAGGCTTTCGAGCCAATGGGTGACCAGTTGTCGTTGGCTCTTCCAGGTGATGAAACGGTTCTCGGGGAGGGACGGCCCGCTGGTGGTGCCGCTCAGGAGATCCACAATCAGACCTGTGGCCCCATGGGCTGAGGGGGCTGGCTTAACCATGGCCGCCATGGCCCGCCTTAATTCAGGTTCATCCCTCAACAACTGCCGTTGAAGCCAGGCCTCGCAGGCCACCAGATAGATGAGGTTGACCAGGCTGCCCGGATGCCGCAGTTGATCTCCCCGCCAGCTTGCCCCCGATCCGGCCTCCAGGGGCGAGGCCTCTCGTGCCTCTCGGTTGCACAGGGATTTGGCGTAGCGCAACCAGGTGATTGACAACTGCGCCCCCAGTCGAGGCCGGCCTTCCTGTTCCAAGGCATGGACCAGATCAGCGAGCTTCTGGCCCATGGCCGGATCCGCGCTGTAGAACGCCATGACCATTGGCTCAGCAGCGACGCTGAGATTAGACATGCGCGGTTCAACGCCCAGGCTTGCGAACGGAGCGATCTGGCAAATCACCGAACCCTTGCCCGGCTGGAGTCGCCCACGGGGGGATGGTCTGGCCACCGAATTGGCCATTGGGCGCCGGTTGCGGCTGCTTGAACCGGCCCCATGGCCCCCAGGAGAGGCAGAGGGCCTGCGCTGGCGTGTGCGACTCCTGGAGGATGGATACCCCTGTTGGTTGGATGCCCAGGCGCTGTTGAGCCATGGTCAACCTTCTGACCCTCCGGTGTTGCCCCGCTTGGATCGCAGCAGCATCAAAGCCCGCCTGCCCCAGGTGTTGAGCTTTGCCAAAGAGTCCTTATCCGAAAAGAACTGTTACCGATGGGGAGGCACGATAGGACCTAATTATGATTGCTCCGGTTTTGTTCAGCGCTCCTTTGCCCAGGCGGGCATCTGGTTGCCGCGGGATGCCTACCTTCAGGAACGGTTCTGCCAGCCTGTGGCGGTACGCCCTGACGATGTGGGCCTTCTGCAGAGCGGCGACCTGATTTTTTTCGGGTCGCCGCAACGGTGCACCCATGTGGCGCTGCATCTGGGCCAGGGGCGCTATCTACACAGTTCTGGCCGTGACCACGGCCGCAATGGATTGGGTGTGGACGACCTGTTCTCCGCGAATCACGATCCAGTGGCCTGCCATTACAGGGCAGAACTGCGGGGAGCTGGTCGGGTCATGCATAGCCATGACGGCAGTCCCTTGCCCCCTTAAGGTCGGTTTCCACCCAAGATCAAATGGTTGCCATGGCGGATCCCGTTTTTCCCGCCGCCTCCCCAGCCCCAGCCCCGGTGATTGGGTTGATCGGAGCAGATCCAGCGGGCCCGCTGCAGCTTTCAGTTGTTGTACCTCTTTACAATGAAGAGGGGAGTCTCTCCCAATTGGTTGATCAGTTGCTGAATGCACTTCGCCCTCTCGGACAAAAATTTGAGTTGATTTTGGTTGACGATGGTTCTAAGGATGGTACGCCAGCTTTGCTGCGGGACTTCGTCAATCATGTCCCTGAACTTGTTGCGGTTCTGCTACGAAGAAACTACGGTCAGACTGCTGCCATGGCAGCCGGTTTTGATGCCAGTAGGGCGCCTGTGATTGTGACGCTTGATGGTGATCTTCAAAATGATCCGGCGGATATTCCCCTGCTGCTTGAGCGGCTCGATCAGGGCTACGACCTGGTCAGTGGCTGGAGGCACCAGCGGCAGGATGCGGCCCTATCCAGGCTGCTGCCTTCCCTTTTGGCTAATCGCTTGATTGCCAGAGTCACCGGGGTGAAGTTACACGATTATGGCTGCTCACTAAAGGCCTACCGCCGAGAAGTGGTCGCCGACATGAATCTTTACGGTGAGTTGCATCGTTTTTTGCCAGCACTTGCTTTTATCGAAGGGGCACGAATTGGCGAGGTTCAAGTTAATCACCATCCAAGGCGTTTTGGTCAAAGTAAGTACGGAATTGACCGTACTTTTCGTGTATTAATGGATTTGCTTACGGTCTGGTTTATGAAGCGTTTTTTGACCAGGCCCATGCATGTTTTTGGATTTGTTGGCCTGTTGACCCTGGGTATTGGTTTGCTGATTGCCCTAGGTCTGGTACTCCAGAAACTGATGTTTGGAACCGATATTGGCTCCAGGCCACTGCTGTTGATGGCTGTCCTTGCGATCCTAAGCGGCGTGCAGCTGTTTTGTTTCGGGCTTCTTGCTGAAATGCAGATGCGTACCTATCACGAAAGTCAGGGCCGACCGATTTACCGCACTCGGGCAACGTTGCGCGGGAAAGCTGCGGCATAAAGCATGGCGATCAGCTGTTTCTTGGGTCAATACGGATTCATCACCGTCGCGGCCACCTGGTCTGCTTAGCTCAACTTTTATGTCGTCGCTCCAGGCGTCTTGCAGGTAGGCATCCAGGTGTTCGTACAGTTCCTCCGGTTGTTCCTGGCCTAAGCCATGACTGGAGAATTTGCAGCTGCCTGGTTGCCGTCGGTGCTCGTGCCTTTGGTGGGCATCCTTGCCCCTGCCGTGGCCATGGCTCTGCTGTTCAACGTGATTGAGGCCCGCGACTGAGCCCTACAACGGTCTCAGCCCCCCTCTTGTTACGTCTTTCTGATTACCCCACGCCGCTCAGCCCATCCCATGACCGTGACTCCTGTCGCCGACCCCACTGTCGGCAATCTGGCCACACCGGTGAACAGCAGCTATTTCACCAAGGCATTTATCAACGCCCTCCCGGCCTATCGCCCTTCCCTCTCGCCGAACCGACGCGGCCTTGAGGTAGGCATGGCCCACGGTTTCTTCCTCTTTGGTCCTTTTGCCCTCACCGGTCCCCTGCGCCATACCGAATACGGTGGAACCGCAGGACTACTGGCGACAATTGGTCTGATCTCGATTTTGACCGTCTGCCTTTCCATTTATGGCACCGCCGGTCGTGGTCCGAATGTTCAGCCCCCTGACGCCACCGTTGACTACCCTCCTGCTGATCTGTTCACCAAAGCTGGCTGGGCTGAGTTCGCCAGTG
>JBIIRU010000187.1:0-5563 GCA_044341355.1 Cyanobium sp.
CGTTGCGTATGGCCCGACAGCCCCCCAGGATTTCCTGGCGTTGTTGGTCCACCAGGCGTTGGCGCAGGGCCAGGGCACCAGCTACCGCAAAAGCCCCCGCCACCAGCAGGATCAACAGCTTGGTCTTGAGCGAAAGTGGGGCCATGAAGGTGGGGCTTGACATTTCCATGCTGCCCCATGCTGCCAAGTCAGCGGCAGCCGCACCGATGCGTTCGTCCTGGAAAGTGAGATCCTCCAATCCATGCTGCCATGATTTCAAACTTCCCAGGCCAGAGCGCTGACGGCGGTGCTGGGGCGACGGCCACCCGGACCGCCCTGCTGGAGCACCTGCGGCGCCCCCGGCCCGGCTGGGGCGCCGATGCGGCCGTGGTGAGGACGTTGTTCGAAAGCCTGGAGAAGCTGCAGCCCGCCGACCTGACGCGGGATGGGGTCTGGCTGGCGGGGGTGTGGGAGCTGCGCTGGAGCAGCAGCGCCATTCCCTACCTGACCAGCGCCCCGTGGCTGCTCAACCTCCAAACTCTCGATCCAGACCATGGCAGGGGCCAGAACCTGCTCAAGCTGGATGGGCCTCTCGGCGCCATCGGCGCCATCAGCGTCGAGGCCCGCATTGCGGTTGAGGGATCCCAACGGGTGAGTGTGCGTTTCGAACGGGGTGGTTGGCGGGGCCCCTCCCTGGGCGGTCGACCGCTGGCGCTGCTGCGGCAGGTGAAGCAGAGCTTCCCTGCCTGGCTGGACATCACCGTGGTGGATGCTGAGTTGCGGCTCTGCCGTGGCAACGCGGGCACCTTGTTTGCCCTGCTGCGCCGTCCCGATCTGCCGATGGGGCCCTGGAGCTAGGTGTGGGTCCGTCTTCAGTCTTGACCAAATGTGCTAGCTGCCGCTATTTCGGCAATGAGGATATTGGGGCTGGTTATTGCCGTCTGTGGCAAACCATTTTGCCGCCCTCCTGGGACTTTCCCCAACGCTGCCAGGATTGGAGGCCCCGCTCCCAAAACCCCACCGCCGCCGGTCTTAACGCCACTCCACGTCGATGATGTCCTGCTCCTGATCCCATCTTGGGGCCTGACCTGAGTGTCCCTGACGGCCGAGTTGGGCGCTGGCCATTTCGCCTAGCCGTCTGGTCAGCAGGTAGTCGATGCCGCCCCCCACCAGCCCTCCCAACAGCGGGATGGCCTGGTGAAGCTGGAACACTCCCTGGCGACCGAAGCGGCTGATCAGCTGGAACCCCACGGCCCGGTTGATCGCACCAAGGGCGCCGACGGGGAGCTGGCGCAGCTGGGCCTGGGCGAAGCGCTGGCTGGCCTTGACCCCGATCTGCTTCAAGACCTCCCCCGCTTCTTCGCCGATCAGGGTCAGCAGGATCTGGGTGCGCACCGCCTCATGGTTGAGATCGAGGCCATGCAGCAGGGCAATCGTGCCCACCAACCGGGTTTGGATCACCCAGGAGGCCGTGACTGCCGCAGGCAGCTGAACCGGCAGCAAGGCGAATCCGCCCATGCTGGTGAGGAAGCCGGTGCCGGCATTCCAACGGGCCTGGTCCTCAATCAATTCAGCGATGGCCTGCTCCAGCCCCACCGCCTCCGCCCGCTGGCGCACCTCCCGGGCCACCTCCTGGGCGCTTTTGAAGCGAAACGCCTCTTGCCCACTCAGGGGATTGGCAATCGGGGCACCGTCGATCCCCCAGCGCACGATGGCGGTGACTAGCTCGGTGGCGAAGGCCTGGGGGTCGCTGGCGGCAGCCATCGGCAGGGGAAGACTTAGCCATCAAGGCTATGGCCGCTAGCAAACCCCCAGAGGGTGCGGCATGCCCTCCCAGCACCGTCAACGGGGGGTACTGAAATGGGGTTTCGCCGTCTCATAGAAAAACAGATCAATCCCCGCTAGCCCCTGCTCTGCCACGATCTGGCGCTCGAGCAGCAGCTGGGCCGGCGCTTTGGGTTGGGCCCTCAGCCCAGCCAAAAGGCCAATGCGCACCGGCAGCTTGGTCGCCGCCTGCCTCAAGGTGGGATCCGCCAATTCAGCCCGCAGGGCCGCTGGGTCGTTGCGGTAGATCTGAACCACCACCTCATCCACCAGTCCCCGCTGCACCCAATCGCCCCAGTTGGCCAGATAGTTGCTGTAGGAAAATTGCTGGGGATTGGGGGCCACCGAAAGTCGGACGCCTGGACAGGATCGGGCCATCGCCTGGCGGATCTGGGCCACCAGGCTGGTTATCCATCCCGACCGCCAAGCGATCCAGGCCGGATCATCCGGAGCTGGGTTGGGTTGGCGGGCCCCGGCGGCGGTGGAGCGCCAGAGGGCGAGAGTGGTGGGGTCGTAGCCAAAGGTCGCTGGATAGCCAAGATGGTCGTCAAATTGAATCGCCGTCAGCGGCAAGTGCTGGCAGGCATCGACTACCAGGGCGGTCAGGCCATCGCGCACCTCGGCCAAGGCCGGGTTGAGCCACACCCGCTTGAGGTGGCCCCCCTCCAACCAGGTGGTCTCGCCGGCCTGGTTGTGCAACAGCAGGCGCTCCCGCCCTGCCAGCCAGGGGGCTTCTGCCGGGGCCATCAAGCCGAATTCAAACCACCCCACGGTCTCGATGCCGTTGCGATTCAGCGCTCCGATCAGCACATCCGTACTGATCGGCTGGGGCAGACGCGGGTCCAGGGGCATGCCCAGCCGGTTGTTCTGCGCTCGCACCGGCCAAAGCACCCGCCCACCGGTCTGCAGGGGCACCGCTGCCCGCTTGAAACCATGGGTTTGCAGAAATTGCACGGCCCGCTGCGATTCAGCGGCGTCGTACATCACCTCGCTATCGACCGTCGTGAGCCAAAGACCGAGACGTTCCATGGTCAAGGGCGTTGAGGGCGGCGCTGAGGGCAGGGGGGGCGTATCCGGCGCCCCTGTCAAGGCAGCAGGTGCCACTGGAGACTGCAGCCCGCCCAGCAGCGCCAGCGCGGCCAACGCCTTTAGCTGATTACGCCAATGCCTGTGCATGAACGGGCCCGCCGTGGTCCATGCCTACAACACCGCCTCAACCAGCGCCTGAATCTTCGCCTCAAGGCGGCATTGATGGCGGCTTTGCAGGTGGCCTTGCTGGGCCCCATGCCTGCGCTGACGGCAGCGTCAATGCCGGCGCTGTCAGCAGCGTCCGCTCCGGCGCTGCCGATGGCCCCCTGCCTGAAGCGGGGCCAACAGCATTGGGATGTGCTGGTGGTGGGGGATGAGCCGGCGGGGGTGATGACGGCCCTGGAGTTGGCGGACCAACTGCCACGACTGACGGGCCGCCCCAATCCCCGCATCGCCCTGGTGACGGAAGCCGACACGCGCCTTGGTCTGGGCGGGGTGATCGCCCGCAGCGGCTTGGCCTATCTGGACCGCAACCAGGTGCCCAGGGACATGTGGGATGTGCTCACCCCCTTTGCCCCCTCTTCGAGCTTGTACGAACGCTTCTTGCGCATCACTGGCGTGAACCACATCGCCGTTGAACGGCGACGGGCCTCAACGGCCCTGGCCAAGGCCCTGCGTCAGGCCCACATCCCGGTGCTGAGTCGGGCCGATCTGGTGGGGGTGCTGCGGCAGGGACGGCGGCTGTGCGTGGTGCAGTCCCGTCGTTACGGCAGCCTGGGGGCTGATCTGGTGATTGACGCCAGCTTGGGGGCGAGGGTGGCCCACCTGGCGGGGGTGCCGTTTCAGGGGGGGTTCGGTCCAAGGGAGCTGGCCCACCAGAGCCTGGCCCTGGGCTGGATTTTTGAGGTGCAGGGTCTCAGCCTGCAACAGCTTCGGGCCCTGGAGGAAGTCTTCAGCCAACGGCTCCTCAATCCCAAGGACCAAGAAGCCCAGGCCTGGCTGAAGCTCTGGCCCCGCTATCGCCGCCATCCCAAGCAACTGCTGACGGACCTGCTCGATGAGAACGGCAATCCCCAACTGGCTTTCTCGAATACGACCGACAGCGCCGACCAGGGGAGCCCGGCGATGGCCATCGCTTTCCATGGCGAGTCGGGGTTGGGAACCGATTGGCGCCAGACCCCCGTGCGGCTGGATCAGGCCAATATTGCCCTGATACCAGGAAGTCTCAGTTTCAACGCCCTGTTGCTGCGCAACAATGCCGTGCAAAACCGGCAGGTGCTGGCGGGCCAAAATCGCCCCCTGCCCTGGATGTATCCCTACGCCGACAAGGTGACGGCCTTTTTCATGCGGTACGGAGCCAAGCGGGTCGAGTGGATGCCGGAGCTGTATGTGCGCTCGGCCGACCAGCTGGCCAACCCGGTGGCAGTGCTGGGTGAAACGGAGATGGCCAATGGTGGTGTGCCCCAGAACCAGGCCCTGGGGACATTCTCGTATTTTTTGGATTTCCGCGGCGGCATCAAGGGCATTACTGGATTCCCTAAACCCACCTTCAACTTTGGCTACCGCCACACCCTGCCCCAGGAACTCGACAACCTGGCGGTGTTGGGGCCGGCGGCGGGCTACGGCGGCCTGGGGGGTGGGGCAGGCCGCATTCTCGAGCTCAACATCTCGATCGGTCAGGGATTGGCGATTGCCTCGGCATTGGCCCTGGCCGATGGCATGGCCCTGGCGGCGATCGATCCGGTGCGAGTGGCCAGGTACATGCCTCCCGGCTTCGTTGCCTACGGCCGGCCCTCCAATGCCACCCGCTTGCACCTGGTAATTGCACGGCTTCGCTATCTGCTTGATGGTCTCTGGCGCCGTCAAGATGATGGCCACTGGGAGGTGCCGCGGCTGGGAAACACAGCGAAGATCCGCCGCCCCTGACTCGCCCGCGAGGGCTAAAAGCACTGAATTTTCCAGCGTATCGTGGGCTTTTTGCCCGAATCCTTTAACCCTCTGCCAACTCCCCAGGCTCAACGATTCACAAACCAGGTGCTGATCGAACCCGGATTCCCCTTGGGGTTGGCGCCCACCGTGATAACTGCCCAGCTCTGGCCCTGGGGGGATTGCCATTGGAAGCGACAGAATCCTGGCCCTGTCGAGGCGCAAGCGATCAGTTCAGGGAAGAGGGCACAGCGTTGATCGCTCTGCAAGATTGAGCAGGAGTTCTGGGGGGGCCGGGGCTGGGGGCGCCAACCCTTGGCCAGCAGCCGTTGCTGGGCCCTGCCATAGGGCTCCCCCGGCCGTACGGGCGGGGGGGAAATCTGTTGGGGACCGGCACGCGCCGCCGGCAGGACCTGGTGGGGTTCCAGGCCCTGGGTAGCCAAACTGCCAAAAACAACCAGGCCGATCAATGCGCAGGTGTCAAGGAGCCTGTTGGGCATGGATCAGGTCCTCCCGCCTGCTGCGAGCGATTGAAGCTCGCATGGCCAATTCAGAGAGGCTTTACTGGCAGGATTTTCAGCGTTGGCATAGAGACAGTGACCGCCGACCGCCTGAGAGCTCACCTGAGAGCTCACCTCAGCGCTCAATGAAGAGCCATGGCGATCTTGAGGCGCTCCTGGTGATTGAGGAAATGGTCGACGTCATTGGCGTCGTCGCCCACATCGATCTGCACCCAGTTCACCTCGCCATTGAAACGGTTGCTGCTGTAATCGGTGGTGACGCTACTGCCTGATTCAAAACCAAT
>JBIIRU010000188.1:0-5538 GCA_044341355.1 Cyanobium sp.
CTGCCGATCAACTGATGGAAGCCCTGGTGGGTGATGACGTGCTTGCGATTGATCACGAGCGCTGGCAGGCCATGGCCATCTCCCCATCGCCCCACTGGCGGGCGATCCGCGCCCAGGCGATCCGCCTTTATCCGGAGCCATGAGCCAGGCGCGACCCACGGCCTGGTGGCGCCAGGCCCGCAACGACCTCGATCTGGCTGTGGTGGCCAGCAATAACGGCTTCCACGCCCAGGCCTGCTTCTTTGCCACCCAGGCGGCGGAAAAGGCCCTCAAGGGGGCGATCGTGGAGCTGGGCTTAGTGCCGCCCCACACCCATGGCCTCCCCAAGCTGGTTGAGGTGCTGGAACAACAAGGTGTGGATGCCTCGGGTCTGGCAAACCTGCCCCTGCGAGCTCTGACGCGCATGACCGTGACCAGCCGCTATCCCCTGGAGGACACGGCGCCGATGGATCTGTTCGAGCCGAGCGACAGCGAGCAGGCGATCACCACGGCCACGGCGGTGCTGGCTTGGGTGGAGCGGCTTGATCAGACGGCTTGATCAGGGGGATGGCTGAGGCGGACTTGGTTCCGAAGCTCCGACCCGCCAAGGGCCGGTGGCGGCCAGGTGGTGACAGGCGGTGGCACTGAATACGTGGGGCGCCATTTCCACCCCTACCGCCGTGTGCAGCCACTGTCTTGCCAAGTGATCACTGGTATTCCGAGGTGTTCCGGGCCATGCCTGATTTGGTGTGTCATCTTCTGCCCGGGCTGGCCGCCGCGGACTTCAGCTCCAGTACCGGCCCGGAGGCCGAACCCGAACGGGAAACGGCCTACATCTTCCGGCCGGTGGCCCTCAAAAAGGTGGCTCACCATCCCGATGGCGTGCTCTGGCCCCGCCAGCAGCCCGGCGGTAGCGAAGCGTTGCCGGTGGTGCTCCTGGAGGTGCAAATGCATGCCGATCGACGTTTCCACCGCCGCCTTGGCGCCGAAACCTTCCGCCTGCTGCAACAACACGAGGAGGTGGCGCATTTGCAGGTGCTGGTGCTTCTTGCCCATCAACGCCTGGCCCTTGGTTCCAACCAGCCCCGCCTGCTGCGTCGCTTCCTTGAGCATGACGTGACCTGGGTGGATCTGGCCGCCCTCGCCCGCCGAGCCGATCTCGATCCCCTGCTGGCCCTGCTGACCCTGCCGGTGCAAAAGGAGCCAGATCTTGGGCCCTGTGCGCAGCGAATCGTGGCGCTGCGGCCAGATCTGATCGAGCTGATTGTGCCTATTCTTTCGGAACGTTTTCAAGGTCTTTCACCCACCCAGATCATGGCCACCCTTGGCATCTCCAAAGACTTCTGGCGCCACACCCGCGCCTTCCAGGAGATCCTTGCGGAAGGGAGACAGGAGGGCGTGGAGCTGGGGCGGCAGGAGGGACGCGAGGAAGGCAGGGAGCTAGGTCTGGAGGAAGGCCGCCGCCGCGAGGCCAGCGCTTTGGCCCTGCGCCAACTGGAACGCCGTTGCGGATCGCTTGAAGCCCCCACCAGCTCGCGGATCGAAGCCCTCAGCCTGCAGCAATTGGAAGAGCTGGCCCTGGACCTGCTCGAATTCAGGGGCGTCGGGGATCTACAGACCTGGCTGGAGCAGTTGGAACCCTGAGGGAAGGCGAATCGCGGCGCTGCGCCAGCGCTTGCGTCACACCCTGGGCCAATCGACTGCAGCGTCTGGCTGTACTCCTGCGGAGAAGCCTGCCGCTACGGCCACGGCGGTGCTCGCCTGGGTGGAGCGGCTTGATCAGGGGGTGGGCCCGGCACCCCTAAGATGACTAACAAGATTTCTGTTAGCACTTTGGCGAACCGTTCGATCAGCATTTCGCTGGAGGAAGGACTCCTGGCTCAGCTGGATGCCCAGGGGTCCAACCGCTCGGCCCTGTTCAGCGAAGCCCTCTCGCAGTGGCTGGCCCGCCGCCGCATCGACGCCCTCAACACGGCCTACGCCCACCTGGCTTCCCTGGATGCCGGCGATCTGGCTGAAGCCGGCGAGGCTGCCGTGGCCATGGGCCTGGCGGCCCTGGCGGCCGAAGCCGATGGCTGAACGGGGCAGGCTCTACCTCTGGCCCCGCAACCGCAGTTTCGGCGACAGCAAGGCCCGACCGGTGGTCGTGATCGCGCCGGATGCCGCCACCCGCCATGGCCGCCGCTGGGTGGTGCTTCCCCTCAGCAGCGTGGCCGACCTGGCCAGCAACCCCCTGGCCTATCCCCTGGCACCGTCAGCGACCAACGGGTTGCACCAGGCCAGTTTTGTGATGACCTGGTTGCCCACCACAGTCCATGCGGATCAGCTGCAGGGTCCGCTCGGCCGGCTCACGCCAGCCGACGTGGCGGCGATCGCCACCGCAGTGATTCAGGCCCTCGATCTGCAGGGCCTCGAGCCCTGGCAGCCCGACAGCTGAAACCTGTAGGCGTGGAGGCAGCCTTCCTGCAGAAAATCGCCCCGGCGCGTGCAGCGCGGTGGGGCTGGCCTGGGTGGAGCGGCTGGATCAGGGGGGAGGGCTGAGGCGGATGGCTTGGGCAGCTGCAGCTCACCCCTAACCCCCCGGACGGCTGCTATGGGCCGGCATGGCAACGAATTGCCGATAAAAGCGATCCTTCAATTCCCAGGCCCGATTCACCTGGCTTATGGCGATTTGAAGGGTTGCCTCGCTATCGATCAGCTCGGCCATGTGGCGGGCCAGTTCCTGGGAGTGGGTGAGACCGCCCAAGATCTGCTCAGCGCCGATGTCGGATTGGCGGCGGTCGTGAATCATGTGGTAATAGAAGAATTCAGAGCGCACTCCATCCGTTGCGGGGCCATGGGCCAGGCGCTGCGACAGTCGAGGCCACAGACACTCGTACTCAACCGATACCAGCACCTCGGCCCAGAAGCGCAAAAAGGCGATCAGCGCCAGGTCGCTGTGGGTCTGGCTTAGGCAACTCTGCAGCGCCTCCAGGCTGGCCAGCCGCACCTGCCGCGTCTCAGCGGATTCGCTGGTGTTCAGGATCGACTCCCGGCTGGCGCCGAGGTGGAGCAGATCGCGAAACAGCAATTCGCGATGGGAGGCGAGCGGCACGCCACGGGTATTGCGTGGGTATTCCTCATGCAGAATCAACCGCACCGTGGCCTTGATCGCCTCGCTCTCGAGGGCGTCGATCACATACTCGTAGACATTGACGATCGACAGCGACAGAAAGCGCCGCTGTAGCAGCATCGCCAGCAGCTCATCCCAGCTAAGGGCGGCAACATTGGCCAGCAGGGGGTGGGCCCGGAGGCTGGCGATGTGTTGTCGTTCCTGATTGTTGAGGGGGGCCAGCATGGTGATCAATCGGTGAACAAAATCTTCAGCTCATTGCGCCAGTTCCGATCGGGGGCGGGCCGGAAGGGGCGCGCCACGGTCCACATCCGCTCGAAGTCGTTTAACAAAGTGCCGGTGAGCAGTGCGTCACTGGCGCGCAGGTCGAGCTCCAGCTGGAAGGTGTGGATCGCCAGGGTCCCGTGCAGGAATGGCGCCGCCAGCAGGGTGGAGCTGGCGCGGTACAGGGAAAGCGACGGCAAGGTGTCGTATAGCCGGATTTCCAGCTTGGCGGGATTACGGCTGGTGCGAATCGTGGCCTCCAGGGTTTCCAGGTTGGCGATCACGCTGCCCTGGATGGCGAAATCCTCCGCCAGCGGCTCGGCCGCATAGCGCTTCAACACCTCCTCCCGCAGGCCCGCGGCCAGGGAATAGGGCCAGGCCAGCAGGATGCGCACCCGCACGCCGGCCTCCAGGCAGCGGTTGAGGTGGGCGCGGTAGTGCTCCAGGTTGGGTGCGAAGGTCTGCAGGATCGCCACCTCCTGCTGGTCTTCCGGCTGGGCTTGCTCCTGGTCGTCGATCAGTCGCTCCAGGGCTGCGGCAAAGGTGTCGCTGGGGAAAGCGGCATGGATTTGGCTGAGGCCGAAACGGGACAGACCCGGCCCACTCTGCTGATATTGCTGTGCCAGAAAACGTTGCAACTGCGGCAGCTTGTAGCCCCTGCCGTTGACATTGAACTTGCGGTAAATCGTGCGCAGGCGCTGGGTGAAGGCCTCCTCCTCGATCGGACCCTGACGCTGCTGATAGGCCTCCAGCAACTGCTGCTTGCTCTGGCCGGGCTCCTGCCGCAGGCAGAGAATCACCTCCAGCTCATGGGGGGTGAGCGCGTGCTCTTGGCGCTCAGCAAGGGCCTGCAGGAATGCTGTCCAGCTCATCGCTGCAGACGGATTGGCGGGGGATGGGGAGGATGGCGCCGCTGGCATTCTATGCCTATTACGGTAGCAAGGTGGTGGATTCCAGTATCTTCCATCACCTTCCATCTGGCCATGATTGACAGAATTTCAGACCTACAGATATTATCAATAACAACATCTGAATAAGAATCCATGCTGGATAAGCAGCAGCAGCTATATCAAAGAATTTGCGACTATGAACTGGATGATCCCAGCCATGAGTTCGGCTTTCTTGCCCATCTGATGCGCGCCAACGGCTGGAGCCGGCCCTTTGCCCTGCGCGCCATCGAGGAATACCGCAAGTTTGTGTTCCTGGCCCTGGTGGCGGACCATCAGGTCACGCCGTCCGACCAGGTGGATCAGGTGTGGCATCTGCATCTGCTGTGCAGCGACGCCTACTGGAACGACTTCTGCCCGCGGGTGCTGGGGCGGCCGCTGCACCATCACCCCGCCAAGGGCGGCCAAGCAGAACGGGATCGCTTCCACGAGCAGTACCGCGCCACCATCCGCAGCTACCGGCAGCACTTCGGCGAGCCCCCCGCCGATCTATGGCCATCGGTGGATGTGCGCTTTGGCCGCGACCTGCAGATGCAGCGTGGCCCCATCCGCCGGCCGTTCCGGCCCTGGGTTCGTTGGCGCTGGCCGACTCGGTCCAGCCCCCTGCTGGTCGGCCCGGGCCTGATGGCCTGCGGGATCGCCACGGCGGCCGCTGGGGCCCGCTCCGATCCTCCCCCAGCGAACGTCGACCTGCCGGTCCTGCAGCAGGCGTACCAGCAGACCCCGCAGGCCGTTCAGTTACTGCTGTTCTTCTTGCCGCTGTTGGGGCTGCTGGTGGCTGTGGCCAGCCTGATGGTGTTGTCAGCGTTTTCTTCCTGGCTTCTGCGGCCGCTGCTGCTCCAGCCAAGCAGCCTCTCCACCACACCCCAGCTGGACGATGAGGAACTGGCCTATCTCTGCGCAGGGCCCACCCGCATGCTTGAGCTGGGTCTGGCTTCGCTGGTGCAAGCGGGGGTTTTGAGAGCCGATCCCGATACACGCAAACTGGTGCGCGAAGGCATGGGGCGAATTGATGGGGCCATGCCGGGCATTGCCAAGCAGTTACTCATCGTCAATAGCCAGCTTTCGTACAATGTCAGTAAAGAAATGGCTTATACTGACATTGTGGTGCCTAGTCACTACGAGTTCAAGTCAATACGCGAATCTCTGCAGTCCCAAGGGTTGTTACTGCAGGGTGTGGCCGAGAGGATTGCCGAATTGACGCGCTCCTTTTTGATACTGATGGGGTTCGTAGTA
>JBIIRU010000189.1:0-5485 GCA_044341355.1 Cyanobium sp.
ACGCAAATTGGCGAACAGCCCCAGGCCCGAACGCAAGGCCAGTAAGCCGCTCTCCGGACGCTGCTCACGCGGCAAGCTGTCGAAACGGGGTGAACCGATGGCTGCGAGCAGTACGGCGTCACTGTCAAGACAGGCCGCCAAAGTGCTGGCCGGGAGGGGCTCACCGCTGGCATCTAAGGCAGCGCCTCCGATCGGTTGCTCGTCAAACACCAAGCCGAAGCCATGGCGGCGGGCCACAACCTCCAACAACTGGCGGGCCACCGCGGTGATCTCCGGGCCGATCCCATCGCCGGGAAGCAGGGTGATCCGATAGCTGATCATCGGGGGGCTAGCAAAGGGGAAACGCGGTGGTGGGCGGCCCCAGGCGGGGGCCTGGGGGGGCCTTTCGGCGGACCTTTCGGCAGGCCGAGACTACCCACTCCCTAGCGGCAACAAGAGACGAGCGCCCTTCAATCAGCCTCCCTGGGCTCTGCCTCCAGGCGGGCCTGCAACTGCCTCAGGGTACGGGACATTTCAGGCAAGCGATTGAAGGCGGCCGAGCAGCGCAGCCAGAGACGATTGGGGATCGCTGGATAGCCACTGACCACTTCGCCCGCCGCTACCTCCCCATGAATGCCGGATTTTGAAGAGGCGATGGCGCGATCACCGATGCGGGCCCGATTGGCCACCCCCACCTGGCCCGCCAAAATCACCCCATTGCCCAGAACCGCACCGCCGGCGATTCCCACCTGGGCCGCTAGGGCACAGCCGCAGCCCAAGTGGACACCATGACCCACATGCACCAAATTGTCGATCTTACTGCCCTCCCCAAGGCGGGTCTCCCCCACGGCGGGCCGATCGACCATGGAGCCGCAGCCCACCTCCACTGCGTCTTCCAGCACGACCCGGCCGGTCTGGGGCATCTTGCGCCAGCCGCTGGGGGTGGGCACAAAACCAAACCCCTCCGAACCAATCACGGCAGCGGAATGGATGACACAACGGCGCCCGAGGCGACTACCGGGATGCAGGACCGCATTGGCATGGATCTCACAATCCTCACCTAGTTTCACATCTTCGTAGAGGACACAGCCGGGGTGGAGCGTGCTGCCATGGCCGATGAAACAGCCCGCCCCAACGACCACCCGGGCACCCACATGCACCCCCGCCCCGAGCCGGGCGGAAGGGTCGATGATGGCGCTGGGATGCACCCCAGCATGGGGACGGAGACGGGGATGAAGGGCCCCAAGGGCCTCGGCGAACCCCAGGCGAGGGTCGGCCAAGGCCACCCAGGCCAGGCCCCGCTCGGTGGCCTGGCGCTGCAGGTCCGCATCGAGGGGCAATAAGACGGCGGCGGCCTTGGTGGCGGCGAGTGCCGAGGCCATGGCATGGCCCGCCTCCAGAAACGCCAACTGACCAGGACCCGCCAGGTCAAGGGACTGACCCACCAACAGTTCGGGATCGGGACCCAGATGGCGAGGCGTGGCCAACCCAACCTGGCTGATTCTGGTGAGCAGATCGCTGAAACGCATTCTCCTTAACCGGCCAGGGCTGGATCGTAAAGCCGGGGCCCGGTAACCAGGGGGCAAGCCGCCGGGGCTTCAGGCATCGGGGTACCTGGCATCGGCAGGCTCGATCTCCTGGGAGCCGACCCGATTCAGGACCAGCTGGTCCCGGTGCACCACCTCCTCGCTGATCGCCCCCAACCGTTCGCGAATCTCCTCACTGCTCAATCCCAGAATCTGGCGCAATTCATCACTGCTGAACTCACTCAAACCACGGCCCAGCTCCCGCCCATCGGGAGCCAGCAAGCGCACGGGCTGCTGGCGAGAGAAGGACCCCTCGACAGCCTTGATGCCAACCGCCAGCAGGGATGCACCTTTATGTACAAGGGCGCGCTCCGCCCCAGCATCGAGCCGCAGGCTGCCGGCCGGCAGCAGGGCATGGGCCAGCCAACCTTTGCGATCGGAAAGGGGAGTCAAGCTGGGATGGAACAGGGTCCCCACCTGGTCACCGGCCAACAGGGCATCAAGCACCGTCGGATCACGGCCATCGGCCAGGCGTACCCTCACGCCACTGGCGGTGGCGATGCGGGCGGCGGTGAGTTTGGTCCCCATGCCCCCGGTGCCCCAACGGCCCCCATCCCCGGCCACCCCTTGAAGCTGGTCGATCTCCTCGGGGCCCCACACTTCCAAAATTGGCCGTGCCTGGGGATCATGGCGGGGATCACCGGAATAAAGCCGGTCTACATCGGTCAACAGCACCAGCTCCTGGGCCCCAACAGCAACCGCCACTAGCGCCGAGAGGGTGTCGTTGTCGCCGAAGCGCAGCTCATCGGTTGCGAGGGTATCGTTTTCGTTGATAATGGGAATCACTGCCCAGGCCAGCAGTTGCTCCAGGGTGCGACAAGCCCTTCGATAGCGCCCCCTGGAGGCCAAATCACCCCGGGTCAGCAGCACCTGGGCCACCGTCAGCCCCCGCACGGCAAAGGCATCTTGATAAAGAGCCATCAAATGGCCCTGGCCCACCGCCGCCGCCGCCTGCAGTGCCACCACATCAGCAGGGCGACGGGCCAGGGCCAGGGCCTGGCAACCCAGACCAACTGCGCCACTGGTCACAATGGCAAAGACATCACCCATAAGGCGCCGGCGGGCCAGGCTGGCCGCCAGGTCAGCAATGACGGCAGCGGTAGGCCTTTGGCTGTCTCCACGCAAGAGACTCGTACCCACTTTGATTACGCGGCGCTGTTGGGCCGCACTGGCGTGATCCATCAGGAGGGGTTGGTGCTGCCCAACCAGCGGGCCATGCGCAATTCCAGATTCTGCACCTGATTATGGCGGCAGGGTTGACCCAACGGGTCAATCGGCTTGACCAACACTGTGAACAGACCCAAGCGATTGCCCGCCAGCACATCAGTAAACAGACGATCTCCAAGCAGGGCCACTTGGGCGGGGGGTAATCCCAGATCTTTAATCACCCTCCTGAGGGCACCCCGCCGTGGTTTGGCGGCGGAGATCGTGTAAGGCAAGCCAAGCGGTTCGGCCACGGAGGCAATGCGCCGCCGACTGGGATTGTTGCTCAGCAAGTGGATTGGCAACTTTGCCTGGGCCTGTCTCAGCCATGATTCGACACTGGGTGGTATCACGGACTGCCGACGGGGCAAGAGAGTGCGGTCCACATCAATCACAAGGGCACTGATCGAACGGCCGGCCCGATGCACAAGCTCATCAAGGGATAGATGGGCCACCGTGGTGGCCGGTGCCCACCCAGGGGTGAGGAGCTTGGCTAACATCAATCTTCGCTCTCCCTTTCATCCAGCTCGGCTTCAATACGAGGCTGAACCCGATCGAATTCTTCCCCTTCCACAACCACAGCACCGTCAAGGGTAAGGCGGGCCACTACAAAGAAAGGATCGAGAGGGATGTACAGGCCATACTCCTCAGCGTCCACCATGAAACTCACCAAGAGTTCATAGGTATCGGTTTCGTCATCCCCCTCTTCGTCTTCATCGAGATCATCTGGTTCCGGTTCATCCAGTTCGCCATTCACGGTCAGACTGACGGCCGAACGAACCAAAGTGAGGTCGTGCTCCTGCAGAACCACATCGGCGACCGATAGAACCGGTTCGGTGGCCTGAAGGGTGTCAATCAGTTCGGGCTCCTCATCGTCGCGCAGGCGAAACAAGCAGACCGGGGTGTCCACGGGCGTCAGGAGCGCGTAGTCATGGCCATCTAGGGGGATCAGTTCTTCTAGAAAGCAGAGCAACTGACGTCCATTGGAGTCGCTCACCAGAACAGTGGGCACATCTCCCGCACCCGTCATCTCTGGTTGGTCGGTGGTCATGGCTGAACGACTGAGGGACCCTCAGGATGGATGGGATGGGCTGGAGGCGAACGCAGGGGCGCCGCGTTGGCTAGAGGTTGGGGCAACGGCCCCTCCCTGAGCCATTGTTCCAGGAGCAGGGCAGCACTGGCACTATCCAGGCGGCCGGTGCGATCACCGTGAAGACCGTACCGTTCTGCCGCCATCTGCGTGCTGGCGTGCTCATTAACCCAGACCAGGGGAATTTCCAATCCCGCCGCAGCCAGGGCCCCGGCAAGCCTCAGCCCATAACGACGGCAATGTCGGGCCTGCTGGGTGGCCCGCTGGGCCGCATCAAGGGGAAGGCCAACGACGAGAACCTGCACCCGCCGTTGACGGGCCAGGGTGGCGATGGTTTGCGCATCGACTTCGAAATCCTGACGATGCAAAGGGGCCAGGGGTGTAACCGTGATGCCAAGGGGGTCACAACCCGCCAGGCCGATGCGGCGGTGGCCGACATCAAGGGCCAGGGCCGAGCACGGTGGTGGTGCTCCCAGCTGCGCCATTCAGCGCGGGCCCACGGGGGTAGGCAAGGTGCGGCGCCTGGGTTGGAACGGTTCCAGCATCGCTTCCAGCCGCCGGGCGGCCTCCCGGGCGGGGGGGGAGGGTTGGCGGCGCCAAAGACTTCGCCCCATCAAGACTTGCTCCCCGTGGCCGGTGGCACCCAGCTGCTCAAGCCAGAGGTTGCGCACCCGATCGGTCAGCTCGACACGCAGCCAGAGGGGTTGGCCGGGCCGACTCAGGCGGTGCAGCAAAAGGGCTGTTGGCGGACCAAGCAAAGCTTCGCGGCCTGGCATCACCGAGAGCTCAACTAGTTGTCCCCCCTCCGGCTGATCAGCAAGCCAACGGACCCCGGCCACCGCCTCACGACGAATTGCGTCTACAAGCATCCAGCCCCGGGTGCCGCTGTGATCAAGCAGATCCTCACTGCGTCGATCGAGGATTTGACGAAGCTGGGCCGGAATGGCGGCCTGTTCGAGGTGCCAGAGCTGGGGGGCGGTATCTCGATTAAGGGGCAACAGTTCAAGGCCTGGGCCTAGGGCGGGGGCCGGGCCCTTGGCCTGCCAGCACCAGAGGGCATCCCGCCTCAAAGGTTGGAACCCCTGCTGTCTCAAGGCGGCTAAACGGGGAGTATCCAGGCTTGAGGTAGTGGCAATCCAACTACAAGCTCCCCGACCCCGCAGAATGGCTTCGCGCAGCAAGGCTCCAATTAGGGCTGCCTCTGTGGGCAAGCCGGGTGCCCCGAGAGAATCCTCGGCCAGCATGAGGTGCTGGACCTCCCAAGAGCTGCCGCTGCGATTGAGGCGGCGGGTGACGATGATGCCCAGAAGCAGGGGACGGCCGGGCTGATCGCGGCAGAGGGCCACATGGACCCTGGGGGCCAGGCAGCGCCTGGAGGAGACAGCGGCGATGAGGCGATCGGGCACTCCCAGCAACAGGGCTCGATGCAGCAGGGGTTGCAGGGGCAGAAAGGCCGGATCGTCCAAAAGGGGTATGTGCCAACCCTGGAGTGCCTCCACACTCCAGTCAAGCTCGGATCCGGGCAACCGTTCAGGCTCTGACCTGGCAAGGGCCTGCTGGAAGTCCGGCTGAATCCCGATAGCAGCAGCAATCACAGGAGACGGCACAGGGACGTGGGAAAGCAAGG
>JBIIRU010000190.1:0-5462 GCA_044341355.1 Cyanobium sp.
GTCGATGGCCCGGGCGGCGATGGCGTCGTCCTCCACCACCACTTGGGCCAGGCGGGCCCCGGCGGCCACCTCCAGGGCGATGCGGTGCCGTTCCTGCACCTCCCCCAGCTGGGCCACTGGCCCGTGAATTCCTTCAAGTCCCGATTCCAGCAGCAGCCGCAAGGCACCGGTGCCCCGGCTTTCCTGCAGGGTTTCGCGGCGGCTATCCAGCCGAGCGATCTCCCGCTCCAGTTCTGTTTGCTCCTGCTCCAGCCGCTGGCGGGTGCGCTGTTGCAGGGCGAGGGCTTCCACCAGCTCCTGCAGGGCGGTTTGCTCCCGTTCCAATTCCTGCTGCAGGGCCAGGGCTTCGCTTTCATGGACCGCCAGCCGGGCTTCCAGCTCCTCGTGGCCACTGCCCTCGGCCCGCCGCTCGGCCTCCAGCTCCGCCAGCCGTTCGGCAGCCTGACGGCAGCGCTCCTGCCGCTGTTGCCGTTCCGCCTCCAGGGGGGTGAGGCGTTCCCGCAGGCTGCGGCGCTCCTCGCTGCGGTGCCGTTGCTCGTCCATCCAGCTGCCGGAGCGGCCGGCCACTTCCCCCAGCCGCCGCCTTGAAAGCTCGACGGCGGCCTCGCCGTCCCGGCAGGCCTGCTCAACAACAGCTAGGGCGTCATCGCCGCCGGCGCTGGCCAGTTCCTGGCCCTGACGGCGCAGGTCCCCTTGCCGTGCAGCCAATTTTTGCCGCAGTTCCTGCAGGGCTTCGGCCTCCTGGCGATGTTTGTCGCCTTGGCGGCCCAATTCGCGGCCACTGGCCTCAAGGCCGGCCAGGTCAGATTGAACCGCAAGCAGCTGGTCTTCGCCCAAAGCCTTGACCTCCGCCTGCAGGGCCTCCAGTTCGGCGGCGGTCCGATCGAGAACCCCCTGGCCGGCACTGATGGCTGCCTCCTCCAGCCGTTGCTTCTCCACCAGGGCGGCGGCCTGCTCCTGCAGCCGTTGCCGTTGACGCGCGGCCTCCTCCCAGGCCAGCACCTGCTCGTGTTCGCGGCCCAATTGCAGCCGCTGGCGCAGTTCCTGATAAAGACGGGCCTTGGCGCAGTCCCGCTCCAGCTTCTGGCGGGAGTTGAGCAGCTCTTGCTCGACAATGCGGCAGCGTTCCTGACGTTCCTGCACTTCATCGAGCTTGCTGCGGCTCTGGTCAATGCGGGTATCGAAAAGGGCGACGCCGGCCAGTTCATCGATGATGCCGCGACGCTCGCGGGCGCTCATCGACACGATGCGGGTCACATCCCCCTGCATAACCACGTTGCTGCCGTCCGGATCAACCCGCAGGCGACGCAACTGGGTCTGCAATTGCTGCAGGTTGCAGGGCACGCCGCCGGCGCTGTAGCTGCTGGTGTAAGTACCGCCAGGGGCCACCCGCAGGCGACGGGTGACGCTCCAATGGCGCTGGCCGTTCTCGATCCAGGGTCCCTCCGGGGGGGCATCCAGGCCGCTCTCGGCTGCATCGGGCTGCCAGTCACCCAAATCAAAATGGACGGTGACGCTGGCCTCGGCGGCCCTGCCAGCACGCAAAACCGCGCTATTAATCAAATCGGGCAGCCGTTCGGCGCGCATGCCCCGGCTGTTGGCCAGGCCAAGGCAAAAAAGCACCGCATCCAGAATGTTGCTCTTACCTGATCCATTGGGGCCGGTCACCACTGTGAAACCCTCTTCCAGCGGAATCGCGAGCGATCCGCCGAAGGATTTGAAGTGGGTGAGCTCGACCTGGTTGATGTGAACCAACAGGCCCGAATGCCGGGCGAATGCATTTTAGCTGAGCTGGCCCGATCCCCCAGGCCCAGCAGGCGAGCCCAGCAGGCGAGCCCAGGGGCAGGCCCACGGGGCCCGATCAGGGGGCGGGACTACGCTCGGTCGGTACGGCTTGCTTTACTGACGGCCGGACTTCCCTTGCTTAGCCTGAAAGGTAAGGCGACCACAATTCGCCCTTACTCCGCCCCGGCCTTCGCCATGGACAGCATCCCCGCAAGCTACGGCGCCAGTCCCGGCGCACCGGTCACCCCGGACCAGCCCGTCCCCCCCAGCAACGCAGACAAAGCGATCGGTACCGCCGCGGCCGCAGCGGCCATGGCTCCAGCGGTGATCTCCGCTGCCGGCGCCCCCTTGCAGGCGATCTTCCGCGATCGCTTCGATGCCATCTTGCCCACCATCCAGCGCCGTTGGCCCGAAGTTGCCCGCCACACCCTGGAAGCCAGTCGCGGCAGCCTGGATCTGGTGGTTGATGAGATCAGCCGCCAAAGCGGCGATGCCAGCATCCGGGTCAAGGAGCAGCTGCTTGATCTGGCCCACCTCACCGGGGAACAGGCCCGCAACGTTGGCGATAGCCTCAAACCACTGGAGGACCAGCTTGAGCAATTGCTCGATGATCTCAACAGCAGCTTGCGTCCCCGACTGACCAAGCCGGTGCGGGAGAAGCCCTTGATGGCGCTCGGCATTGCCGCCGGAGTCGGGTTGCTGCTCGGCATGCTGCTCAAATCGGGACGGCGTTCGGCATGACGGTCCGTGAGGGTGCTTCGAAAGTCACCGCCCTGCTGACGTCGGTGATGGACCTGCATGTGCGTATCGCCATGCAGGAAGCCGACCGGGAGAAGCGCCGCCTGATCGGTGGTGCCGTCTTCCTCGGGGCTGGGATCTCTTTTGTGGTGATGGCCTCCCTGCTGGGTCAGGTGGCCCTGCTGCTTTGGCTGCATGAGACATTCCGCTGGAGTTGGCTGCTTTCGGCCCTGGTGATCACGGTGGCGAATTTGGTCTTGGCGGGTCTTTTTCTGCGCGTCGGTGGCGGCATGCTGAAGGGGCCCCTTCTGCCCCAGACCACCGCCGGTTTGGGCCGCACCACCCGGGCCCTGATCGGCCGCATGTGATCGCCCTCGGGGGAAAGGCAGGATCAGACTCTCGCTGCCTGGTGGTGCTTGGCATGCACCGCAGCGGCACCAGTGTGCTGATCAGCTGTCTGGGCCGGGCTGGGGTCCACCTCGGCGCGGTCCTCGACCAGCCCCATCCCCTCCATGGCCGGGGCGTGCATGAACCGCTTGCCTTGGTGCTGATGCATGAGGATTTGCTGGCCCGCAATGGCGGCAGCTGGCACACCCCCCCCCAGGTGGGTGAGTGGCCCCCCCTGCACAGGGGCGTGCGGGATCTCTTCATTGAATCGCGCCATGGCAGACCCCTCTGGGGCTTCAAGGATCCCAGGCTGTTGTTGTGTTTGGAGGGCTGGCGACAAGCCCTGCCAAGCCTTGAGCCGGTCGGCGTGTTCCGCCACCCTGCGGCAGTAGCCCGCTCGCTGCTGGAACGGGATGGCATGGGACTCGACAAGGGGGTGGCCCTCTGGAGCCATTACAACCAACGGCTTTTGGAGCTGCATCAGCAGCACCCTTTTCCCCTGATTGAATTCGAAGCCGATGCCACTCGCGTGCGCCAGTCCTTAGTGCTACTTCTGCAGCAATTGGAATTGCCCGGGGCTATCAGCCAACAAGGGACCGACCACGCCCTGAACGTCTTTGAACCACATTGGCGCCGTCATAGTGATGCCAGGCTGGCCCTAGCGGCCCCGGTGCTTGGTTTGTATGAGGAATTGCGCCGCCGGGCCCTCAACCCAACTTGACCGGGAAAGAACCGCTGGGGGGCGATTCCATCGAGCCCACCACCGCAAAACCTTCACGACGCAGGATGGCCTCTTTGGCCGCTTCCTGCTTATCGGAAGCCACCATTTCAGCCACCAGTTCTTCAAGGGTGGTTGTGGGGGTCCAGCCGAGTTTGGCATGGGCTTTGGTGGGATCCCCCAGGAGGGTCTCCACTTCGGCTGGACGGAAGTAACGGGGATCAACCCGCACAACCACCGCGCCGGTGTCGGCCCGGGCGCCGGTTTCTGCCACTCCCTGGCCACTCCATTGGATGCCACCCCAACCCAGCTGCTGGGCCGAGAGTTCAATAAAGCGACGCACCGTTTCCTGGCGGCCGGTGGCAATCACGAAATCCTCGGGTTTGTCGTTCTGGAGCATGCGCCATTGCATTTCCACATAGTCACGGGCATGGCCCCAGTCGCGCAGGGAATCCATATTGCCCATGAACAGGCATTGATCAAGGCCGGCATCAATGCGGCAAAGGCCACGGGTAATTTTACGGGTAACAAAAGTCTCACCGCGACGGGGACTTTCATGGTTGAACAGAATGCCATTACAGGCATACATGCCATAGGACTCGCGATAGTTGACAGTGATCCAGTACGCATAAAGCTTTGCCACGCCGTAAGGGCTGCGTGGGTAGAAGGGGGTTGTTTCCTTCTGGGGTATCTCCTGGACTAGGCCGTAGAGCTCGGAAGTGGAGGCCTGGTAAATGCGGGTTTTATCAATCATACCCAGAATACGTACCGCCTCTAAAATCCTGAGGGTGCCGAGGGCATCGGAATTGGCAGTGTATTCGGGACTTTCAAAACTAACCGCCACGTGGCTTTGAGCGCCGAGGTTATAGATCTCATCCGGCTGCACTTGCTGGATAATGCGAATCAGATTGGTGGAATCCGTCAGGTCTCCGTAATGGAGCACAAGTCGGGGATCATCGACGTGGGGATCTTGATAAAGGTGATCAATGCGGTCGGTATTGAAGCTGCTGGCCCGTCGCTTGATGCCGTGCACCACATAACCCTTGTCCAGCAACAGCTCCGCCAGATACGATCCATCCTGTCCTGTGATGCCCGTAATCAGGGCGATCTTGGTATTGGCAGCGGAGCCGTTGGCGCTAGTCATGGAGGCGGAAAGGGGAGAAATCGGGGGAAACTGGAGTGGGGATCGGCTGGCAACCAGGCTTTTAGGTGCGGCCACCCGCAGCGAGGGCAGCGGCTTCGGCAACGGTCAAGGCCATGGGATCAGCCCGTAGCAGACCGGGTTCAGCCTTGGTATTGCTACGGCCATAGCGATCTTCGAAACGCACAATGTCGTCTTCGCCGAGATAGGCCCCACTTTGGACCTCGATCATCTCAACCGGAATCTTGCCTGGGTTGATCAGACGATGGCGGGCACCAAGGGGGATGTAGGTGCTCTGGTTCTCTCCCACCATCTCTTCAACGCCGTCCTTCTCGACCAAGGCGGTACCTCGCACAACCACCCAATGTTCGGCGCGATGGTGGTGCATCTGCAGGGAGAGAGCAGCCCCTGGCTTCACCTGGATCTTCTTGACCTGCCAGCGGTCTCCCTCGACGATGCCGTCGTAATGGCCCCAGGGGCGGTAGATGCGGCGATGGGCCTTGCTCTCAGGGGCACCGCTTTTCTCCAGTTGGCCAACGATCGCTTTGATCTCCTGGGCCCTATCGCGGTGGGCGACCAGCACCACGTCGTCCGTTTCAACCACCACTAGATCTTCCACCCCCAGACCCACCACCAGTCGGTGTTCGCTGCGCAGATAACAATTACGGACCCCCTCGCCGATGACCCTGCCGC
>JBIIRU010000191.1:0-5452 GCA_044341355.1 Cyanobium sp.
CTTCCCTTCCGTCAACAGTGACGGTGCCACCACGACTTCAACCTGTTGCATTTCGCGCAGGTTGCGGGCTCCCAGGGTGCCCATCGAGGTGCGGATCGCCCCCAGCAGGTTCTGGGTGCCGTCATCCAGGGCGGCCGGTCCCCGCAGGATGCGCTCCAGGCTGCCGGTGGTGCCAACCCGGATGCGGGTGCCGCGGGGCAGCACCGGGCTAGGGGTGGCCATGCCCCAGTGGAAGCCCCGGCCGGGGGCTTCGGAGGCCCGGGCGATGGGGGAGCCGATCATCACGGCATCGGCACCGCAGGCCAGGCATTTGCAGATGTCGCCGCCGGTGACGATGCCGCCGTCGGCGATCACAGGCACCCTGCGGCCGCTTTCTTGCTCGAAGTCATCGCGGGCGGCGGCACAATCGGCCACGGCGGTGGCCTGAGGGATGCCAATGCCAAGCACCCCGCGGGAGGTGCAGGCGGCGCCGGGGCCGATGCCCACCATCACGCCAGCGGCACCGGCGCGCATCAGGTCAAGGGTCACCTCATAGGTGACGCAATTGCCGAGGATGACCGGCACCCCCAGGTCGCGGCAGAGGGCCGCCAGGTCCAGGCTGGCCCGGCCTGCGGCGCTGATGTGCTCGGTGGAGACCACCGTGGCCTGCACGAACAACAGCTGGGCACCAGCCTCAGCCAGCACCGAGCCGAAGCGCATGGCCGCCACCGGGGTGGCACTGACGGCGGCGATGCCACCGCCAGCCCGAATTTCGCCAATCCGGCGGCGGATCAGGTCTTCCCGCACCGGCTGGCTGTAGAGCTCCTGCATCAGGGGCACGAACTCCTCTTTGCCAACGCCGGCGATGCGATCGAGCACCGGGTTGGGATCGTCGTAGCGGCATTGAACCCCCTCCAGATTCAGCACGCCCAGGGCGCCTTGGCGGGAGAGCTCAATCGCCATGGCAGGGTCAACGACCCCGTCCATGGCGCTGGCGATGATGGGGATCTCGCGCTCGATCCCCCCCAGGGTCCAACGGCTGTCGACCACGTCTGGATCGACGGTGCGGCCCCCGGGTACAAGGGCGATCTCATCAATGCCGTAGGCGCGCCGAACGGTTCGGGAACGGCCGAGCTGAATGGTCAACGGGCGGTTACACGGGTTGGGGCCAAACTATCAACAGGTCCGCTGGCCCCATGGGCTTGGTCAGGGGCGACCGGTGAAGTCGTGCCAGCGCTTTTTCCAGACCTGGTAGAGGTTTTCCCGGTCCTGGCTCTTGATCAGGTGGGTTAACCCGAAATTGAGCAGGTACAGCAGACCGACCAACTGCAGCAGCCGGGGCAGCAGGGGGATGTCGTCGAGGGTGTCGATCAGGGCTTCATAGAGCTTGATCAGGATCAAGCCAGCCAGGAGCAGGCCGGAAGCCCGCAGCGGGCCCCCCAGGCGGTCCCATTGGCCGCCCAGGTCGTTGCGATGGAACCAGTCGCGCAGCTTGCCGCTGAGCAGATCCCATTCGCCGCCTGCAGCGCTCTCGCCCCCCAGGGGGGGAACCTCGACCCTGGAGCCAATGGTTGGGATGGACGCGGCGCCATAAGAGCCGGCAATGGAGCCGCCATAGGAACTGGCATTGGCACCCCCATAGGAGCCGGCAATGGAGCCGGTATTGGCACTCCCGTAGGAGCCGGCAATGGAGCCGCCATAGGAGCCGGCCAGCGGGGCCGCGCTCAGGTCTGCGGCGGCGGCCCCTTCTGGGCCATCGCCTTCAGGCGTGGCGTAGCCGGCAACAGGGGTGTAGCCGGCAACAGGGGTGTAGCCGGCGACCGTGGCGCTCCTGGCCTCGGCGGGGATGGTTGGGGGGGTAGGGCTGACGGGGGCGTACCCCAGGGGCAGGACGGGGTTCTCAGCCGGGCCCGGGTCGGTTGTTTCGGGCTCGGATGGGGCCGCCGCCTCGCCTTCGCTGCTGGCGGGGGCGCCGTAGGAGCCGATCGCCATCGGGGGCGGGGCCTGGTCGTCCTGGGGCGCCTGGGAGTGGGGCGTTTCAGCCATGGCTTGGGGAGGGCTATGGGCGGAGCTTACTGAGCCTTTGCGACCAATTCTTTGTGGCTTTCTGCCTGTCTTTGGGGCTTGGGGGAATTTCGGGCCAGTGGCCAGTGCCTTCCCCGGTGCGGCGGCGGCAAAGCTGCTGGCTCAAGGGGGCAGCGGCACCAAGGTGGGACGGGGGCCGAGGGGCAACAGCGGCAGCCTCAGGGGGAAAGCGCCGCTTTGGAGCTGGTTGATCAACTCCAAACCCATGGCTTGGGCAAGCCGGGGGCTGTGGGCGGGAGCCGCTGGAATGCGGCGGCCATCCACCCGGATTTCCCCCTGGCGCAGGCTGCTATAAGGCACTCCGCCGAAGCTTGGTTTGAGGCGCCGTGGGATCGACACATCCAGCACCGGCGCCTCCAAGGCCCCTTCTTCGCTGGCGATCTGGCGGGCGACGGCAGGGCTGATCAGGGGAATCGGGGCGGCGATCGCCACCATCAGGGCGCTGCCATGGCCTTCGAAATGGCAGGCCCGCACCCAGTGGGGGCTGAGGCCATGCAGATCAACGCAGAGGGCGGCTACGGCACCGGGACTGCGGGCATGGCCGCTGGGCAGGCGCTGGGGCGCCGGTTGGTGGCCGCTGCCGCTGCCCACCACCCAGCCGATGGCGCCCCCCACCAACACGGGTGAACCGGGGCCCAACAGGGCCAGGCCCGGCATGGCCAGGCCGATGCTGTCGGCCCCGGAGCAGCTGTAAAGGGCGTTGCCGAAGGGGCCCAGCAGGGGCCCCCAGGGGGTGCGGATCAGGCCCGGGGCGCTACTGACCGCCACCAGGCCGTTTTCGACGATGCCCCGGTGCAGCAACAGTTGGCCGCCGCCGATGGCTTCCAGATCGAGGCGGGTGTGCAGCTCCCGGCGCGGCTGCAGCAGGGTGGCTTCGCCAGTGGCGCCAAAGTCCACCGCCTCCCCCGCCAGCAGATCGGCCAGCACCCGCGCCGCGCCGCTCATCGGCAACAGCAGGTCGCCGCCGCCGCCGCTGGCCAGCCCCGCCACCCCCCCCAGCACCGGGTCGCGCAGGCGGATCGGCGGGTCCGCCGGCCCCAGGCTCAGGTGCAGGCTGGCCTGGTCGGTGAATTCGGCGTTGGCCGCCACCACCACATCGGTGTGCTGGTATGCATCCGCCAGATCGGCCTGGGCCACCAGGGCCCTAAATTCCGCCGCCGACCGCACCCGCAGCACCCCCTCATTCTGGCGGCGCTGCAGTTCGGATTCATTGCGGGGCGGCAGTTTGGGGGGGGCCATGGGGCCTCAGGGCGAGGGGGTGCGGGCTGCCGATAAAGTGGCTTTCATTCAAGGCGGTTGTGCATGGCGGATCCAACCGGACCTGGGGAAGGAAATTCTCCGGAGAACAATCCCGGCGATTCCGACGGACGGATCATCCAGATCGACCTCCGCAACGAGATGTCGCGCTCCTATATGGAGTATGCGATGAGTGTCATCGTGGGCCGGGCCCTGCCGGACGCCCGCGACGGCCTCAAGCCCGTGCATCGCCGCATTCTCTATGCGATGTACGAGCTCGGTCTCACCAGCGACCGCCCCTACCGCAAATGCGCCCGGGTCGTCGGTGAGGTGCTGGGCAAGTATCACCCCCATGGCGATACGGCGGTCTATGACGCCTTGGTGCGCATGGCCCAAGACTTCTCGATGCGCATGCCACTGGTGGATGGCCATGGCAACTTCGGCTCGGTGGATAACGATCCACCGGCGGCCATGCGCTATACCGAATCGCGGCTGCAGGCCCTGACAACCGACAGCCTGCTGGAAGATATCGAGAGCGAAACGGTCGATTACATCGACAATTTCGATGGATCCCAACAGGAACCCACGGTGATGCCGGCGCGCATCCCCCAGTTGCTGCTCAACGGTTCCACCGGCATTGCCGTGGGGATGGCGACCAACATCCCTCCCCACAATCTCACCGAACTGATTGATGGCTTGCTGGCCCTGATCGCCGATCCTGATCTGGAGGAGCGCCAGCTGCTGGCCCTGATCCCCGGCCCCGATTTCCCAACCGGTGGCCAGATTCTGGGCCGCCGCGGCATCCGCGACACCTACACCACGGGCCGGGGCTCGGTGACGATGCGGGGGGTGGCAAATATTGAGACGATTGAGGCCAAGGGACGCCCAGATCGCGATGCCGTCATCATCACCGAACTGCCGTATCAAACCAATAAAGCGGCCTTAATCGAACGAATCGCCGAGTTAGTTAATGATAAGAAACTAGAAGGTATTGCCGATATCCGCGATGAAAGCGACCGCGATGGCATGCGCATTGTCATCGAACTGCGCCGCGATGCCTACCCACAGGTTGTGCTCAATAATCTCTTTAAACTGACGCCGCTTCAGAATAATTTTAATGCCTATATGCTGGCGTTGGTAAATGGCGAGCCGGTGCTGCTGACCCTGCGCAAGATGCTGCAGGTGTTCCTTGATTTCCGCATCGAGACCATCGAGCGGCGCACCCGTTATCTCCTGCGCAAGGCTGAAGAGCGTGACCACATCCTGTTAGGTCTTTTAATTGCCCTTGACAATCTCGATGCCATCATCGCCTTGATCCGTGCCGCGGCCGATACCGCCAGTGCACGGCAAGGCCTGATGAGCGAATTCGGGCTGAGTGAGGCCCAAGCCGATGCAATTCTGCAGATGCAGCTCCGTCGGCTGACGGCCTTGGAGGCCGACAAGATTCGGCTGGAGCACGAAGATCTATTGGCCAAGATCACCGATTACCAAGATATCCTGGCCCGCAAAGAACGGGTGCTTGGCCTCATCGTTGAAGAACTGGGTGTGCTGCGGGCCCGCTATATCTCCCCCAGGCGCACGGAAATCCTCGACCTCGAAGGGGGCCTTGAAGACATCGATCTGATCGCCAACGAGCGCTCGGTGGTGATGCTCACCGAAAACGGCTATCTCAAGCGCATGCCGGTGAGCGAATTTGAGGCCACCAGTCGCGGCACCAGGGGTAAGGCGGGCACCCGCACCCAGGGGGAGGAGGCGGTGCGGCTGTTCATCAGTTGCAATGACCACGATGTATTGCTGCTTTTCAGTGATCGGGGCGTGGTGTATTCATTGCCGGCCTACCGCGTTCCGGTCTGCAGTCGCACCGCCAAGGGAACGCCGGTGGTGCAACTGCTGCCGATTCCCCGCGAAGAGGCAATCACTTCTCTGCTGGCGGTCGACAACTTTGGCGACGATCGCCAGCTGGTGATGCTCACCAGCGGCGGCTTTGTCAAGCGCACCTTGTTATCGGCCTTCGCCAATATTCGCTCTAACGGACTCATCGCCATTTCCCTCGAGGAGGGCGATGCGTTGCGCTGGGTGCGGCTGGCGATCCCGGGCGACAGCGTCCTGATCGGATCGTTGAAGGGCATGACGATCCATTTCCGGCTCAGCG
>JBIIRU010000192.1:0-5447 GCA_044341355.1 Cyanobium sp.
AGCGGCGGGTAGGGGCGGGGGTAAGGGCGGTGGGGGATGGCGCCGCAGGCCTCTGGCTCATGGATGGCCACTCTTTGAACGGACTCTGGCACGTCTGCGATGCCCCTGGCCTGGTCCAAGAGGGTGTCAGTTGCCAGACGTACAATCCCCAGCGACTTGAAACGCCGGGATGATTTCCAGCAACGACTTCCGCACCGGCACCACGATTCTTCTGGATGGCCAGGTCTGGCGAGTCGTCGAGTTTCTGCATGTGAAGCCTGGTAAAGGTTCGGCTTTCGTGCGCACCAAGCTCAAAGCCGTCCAAAGTGGCAACGTGGTCGAGAAAACTTTCCGGGCCGGCGAAACGATGCCCCAGGCCCAGCTCGAAAAGTCAACCCTGCAGCACACCTATATGGAGGGCGACGAATACGTTTTCATGAACATGGATTCCTTCGAGGAAAGCCGCCTCACGGCAGCCCAGATTGGCGAAGGTCGTAAATACCTCAAGGAGGGCATGGCCGTGAGTGTCATTACTTTTGACGGCAAGCCCCTCGAGGTTGAGCTTCCCAACTCCGTTGTTTTGGAAGTCACCCAGACCGATCCCGGCGTCAAGGGCGACACGGCCACCGGCGGCACCAAGCCCGCCATCGTCGAAACCGGAGCCCAGGTGATGGTGCCGCTGTTCATCACGATCGGCGAGAAAATCAAGATCGACACCCGCAACGACAGCTATCTCGGCAGGGAGTCCTGATTCCATGCAGCTCGACCACGACCAGCTCCGGGAACTCCTGACCTTCCTGGGCGAGAGCGATATCCAGGAGTTGCGTCTCGAGGGCGAAGACTTTCGTTTGGTGGTGCGTCGCAACCTGCCCACGGCGGCGCCCACTGCCGAGGCGGCCCCGCCCCTGCCTGTTGTTACCGCCGCCGCCCCAACCCCTCCGGTCCCGGTCGCCGCCGCCGTCCCGTCGCCGCCGCCCCCCTCCAGCCGCAGCGACCTCCAGCCCCTCACGGCGCCCATGGTGGGCACCTTCTATCGCTCCCCAGCGCCAGGTGAGCCAGCCTTTGTGGAGCTGGGCAGCCGCATTCAGGCCGGCCAACCCGTCTGCATCCTGGAGGCGATGAAGTTGATGAACGAACTGGAAGCCGACATCAGCGGCGAGGTGGTGGAAATCCTGGTAGAGAGCGGTACCCCAGTTGAATTTGGCCAGGTGCTGATGCGCATTCGCCCCACTTGAGGCGGTTTCTGCTGCCTTGGGGTCAGCCCAGCTGCCAGGCTGCCTCAAGGGCGGCCACCATGCTTTCGGGTCTGGCCACTCCCCGACCGGCGATCGCAAAGGCGGTGCCGTGGTCTGGGGAAGTGCGCAGAAACGGAAGCCCCAAGGTGGTGTTCACCGCCGCATCGAAGGCCAGGAGCTTCACGGGGATCAGGCCTTGGTCGTGATATAAAGCCAAGTAACCGTCTGCCGCCGGTCTGCCGCCTCGCCAGGCGGCCGCTGCTTCCAGCCAGCAGGTGTCGGGGGGCAGGGGCCCCTCCAGGCGCACCTCAGGGTGCTTGTGGCTCCAGCCCGCTAGGCAATCCCGTAACCAGTCTTCCTCTTCTCGCCCCAGCCGGCCGGCCTCACCGGCATGGGGGTTGAGGCCCGCCACCACCAGATGGGGCTTCTCGCTGAAGCGTCGGCAGAACGCCAGGAGCCGCTCCAGTTGGGCCCTCACCAGCTCCGGGGTGAGTTGCTGGGGCACTTGGGCCAGGGGGATATGGGTGGTGGCCAGCAAGGTGTTGAGCCGCCAGCCCCCCATGGGCGACAGGGCGGTGAACAGCATCGAGGCCCTGGGAACACCGCAGAGCTCGGCCAGCCGTTCGGTTTGTCCCGGATAGTCATGGCCGGCCAGATGCCAGCTCGCCTTGGCGATCGGTGCCGTCACCAGAGCATCCGCCGCACCTGCCTGGACCAATTCGGCGGCCCGCGTCAGCCAACGAAAGCAGGCCGCGCCCGCCGCCGCGTCGCTTTGGCCGCATCGCACCGCTTCGTCCAGGGGCAGGTTCACGACCTTGAGATCGGCCGGGTCGGCCAGGGGAGCCGCCCCCTGGCGCTTGAGCTGGACATAGGACTGTTCCAGCCACTGGCGACAACCCACCAGCGTGATTTCAGCGCCGGGGGGCCAGGGCCGGGCCAGGGCCTTGAGGGTCACTTCGGCGCCGATGCCGGCGGGATCTCCGAGGGCCAGCACCAATCGGGGTGGATTTAGGATTGGTTTGAATTGATGGGCAGGGGAGGAATCCATGGTGAGGTGGTTTTTGCTGGCATGTTTGCTGTTGTGGTTGGGGAGGGGCTTTCAGCAGGGCTGGCTAATAGTCCGCTGGGACAAGATGGCTGAGGATCTCCACATACCCGTTGAAAAGTTGGATCCTGAGCAATACCTCAAATGAGGTTGATGCTGGCGCGCAGTCCTTCCCGATAGGAGGGATAGCGCAAGCGGTAGCCCAGGCTGTCGCAGAGGAGTTCGCTGCTGGCACGCCGGTTCTCACTCCAGAAACTGCGGGCCATGGGACCCATTGTGGCGCTGACGTCCTGCCAGCGCTGCCAGGGTGGCAGCTTGCAGCCCAACAGGTGGGCGGCGAAGCCCAGGGTTTCACTGGAGGGGCAGGGCTCCCGGTCCGCCACGATCACCGTCTGCGGGCGCTCTCCTGCCGGCATCGCCAGGCAGTGCATCAAGGCTCCGACGATGTCATCCACATGCACTCTGGAGAACACCTGGCCGGGTTTATGAATCAGGCGGGCCGTGCCGTTGCGAAGGTTTTCAAAGGGGGACCGTCCCGGCCCGTAGATGGCCGGCAGCCGAAACACTTGAACCGGCAGGCCGCTGCAACGCCAGGCCCGTTCGCAGGCCAGACGGGCCTGGCTGCGCTCCAGTCGGGGGCGCAGGGCACTGTCTTCGCGCACCCAATCGCCGCCGTGGTCGCCATACACCCCCGTGGTGGAGAGGTAGCCGACCCATTGCAAAGGCAGGCTTGCCAGGGTGCCGGTCAGGGTCGCCAGCACGGGATCAGCTCCCTGGGGGTCGGGGGGGATCGTCACCAGCACATGGGTTACCCCTGCCAAGAGGTGCTTCTCCGGAAGAACGCCCTCTTGCGGATCAAAGCGGAGCCAATCGCCGGTCTGCTCCTCTGGTTGGGGGCCGCGGCGGTCCGTCAGACGGACCCGTTGCCCGCGGTTGCGCAGGGCTTGGGCGAAGCGGCGGCCGGTGTAGCCAGCGCCCAACACCAGGCCCTGTAGGGGCTGTCCATCAACCAGGTTGACAGCCCCATGGGGATGCAGTACATCTGTATTAGTCCCTGAGGATTCCACCGTGACCGTGTTCCTTGGTTCCGCTCCGATCTCTACTGCATCCGCCCCCGCCACCCGCTCTCGCCGTTTGGGTCATGGGGCCCGATTGCAGTCTGCCCGCAGTCGCCACGGGTCAGGGCGCTGCCCATCCCGTTTCGGGGTGCTGGCGGAATCATGGAAAGATGCCAGTCCCATAGGCGCCCCCCTGGTCTTGGCAGCCTTTCTGGTGACAGTAGCCCTGTTGCTGGCACCGGAGCGCCCTGAGGCTCAGGAGGCCATCTGCAAGCGCCATGCGGGTGTCGAGGCCTGTCGGGTCTGGTGAACGCTGGGGGAGGCCTGGGCGGTCGGTCGGACCCACTCCAAGAGCCGAAGCGCCAGTTTCATGTCTCCTTCACCCCAGGCTCTCAGGGCCATGGCCCGGCGTGGGTCGTAGAAGGACTGGCTGCGATACCAGATAAAAATCTCCGTATCTCCCTTCTGGCCATTGCAGGACAGGCAGGCGGGCACGCAGTTTTCGGTGACGCTGGACCCGCCGCGACTGCGGGGATGGATGTGATCGATCGATTCCGACCGTTGCCCGCAATAGACGCAGCAATGATCCGTGAGTTCATGCAGGGATTGGCGCCATCGGCGCACACGTAGCTTCGGGCAGAGGTCTTCAAGAAACACCCCATCCCTCAGCGGCATGCCTGCTGTGCGATTGGAGTGATTCTGCCAGTGCTTTCCCGCTGTCATTGTGTCCTGGACTGCACTTCCGTGGCTTGGCCGAGGCGGCGATCCAGATGCGGCTGGGCCCCACCGGCCTGATTGAGGTGGTCAGCCCCTTCGATGCCGTCACCCAGTCCCAGCTCCGCGCTCTGCGCCCCAGCGGTCGTTGGCTGCCGGCCCGGGGGTGTTGGGAGTTCCCCCTGGAGGCTGCCATTGCCCTGGAGAACCAGCTGGCGGGGCGATTCCCGATCACCGACGAGCTGGCCCAATGGCTGCTCTGGCTGCACCAGCCCCTACCACCCCTGCCACCGCATCGCCAGCTGGTGCAGGCAGCTGGTTTGGCGGATTCCCTGGCGGACGGGCGGTGTCTGCTGGGGCACCAGCGGCTGGCGGTGCGGTGGCTGTTGGCGCGACGCGGCGCCGTGCTTGCCGATGCCATGGGTTTGGGCAAAACGCTCACGGCCCTGGCGGCGGCTCGCGCCATGGTGCGGCTGGCGGACTGCCGGCTGGTGGTGCTGGCCCCGGTGGGCCTCCATCTGCATTGGCGTCAGGAGGCTGCGGCCCTGGGCCTGCGGTTGGAGTTGCACAGCTGGGGCCGGATTCCAGCCGCCCTGCCTGGGGCTGGCACGGTGCTGATCGTGGATGAGGCCCATTTTGCCCAGTCCCTGCGGGCTAGGCGTACCCAGGCTTTTCTGCGCCTGGCGCGCCATCCCCGCTTGCGGGCCCTGTGGTTGCTTACCGGCACCCCGATGAAAAATGGCCGCCCCGTCCAGCTCTTCCCCCTGCTTGCCGCCATCGGCCATCCCCTTGGCCGTGATCAGCGGGCCTACGAGGAGCGTTATTGCCAAGGCCACTGGCGTGAACAGGGGGGAAGGCGCCTCTGGCAGGCCCAGGGGGCCAGCCAGCTTGACGAACTTCGCCAACTGGTTAGGCCCCTGGTGTTGCACCGCACCAAGGCCCAGTGCCTTGATCTTCCCCCCAAGGAGCGTCTTCACCATGAGGTTGACTTGGGGGAGCGTGCCGCCAATCGTTTTGATGCCCAGCTGCAGGCCGTGGTGCAGGCCTATCGGCTGCGGGCGTCCTGGGGCGAAGTGCGCCGTGACGCCGAGGCCCTGGCGGTGTTTACGGCGATGCGGCGCCTTGGCTCCGGCGCCAAGGAAGGGGCCACCATCACCCTGGTGGCCGATTTGTTGCGTCGGGGGGAGTCGGTGGTGGTGTTCAGTGCTTTTGTGGCTACGGCCCAGCGGCTGCAAGCTGGGCTTGCCAGCGCCAGTCCCGGGGGGGCCGCTCTGTTGATCGGCGCCGTGCCGCCGGCGCGACGCCAGGGCCTGGTCGAGGGTTTCCAGGGCGGGGCCCAGGGGTTGTTGGTCGCCACCTTCGGCACCGGAGGTCTGGGTTTCACCCTGCACCGGGCCCGCCATGTGGTGTTGGTCG
>JBIIRU010000193.1:0-5439 GCA_044341355.1 Cyanobium sp.
GGAAGATCCTCCTGCCCTGACGCACCAACTTGCCCCGTTCTCTCTCGCCCTCCACCACGGCCTCCTGCAGGATTCCGGCCCGCTCCTCGGTGGTGCGGAGCCGTGCCTCGTCCTCAGCCTGCTTGTGCTGGAGCGCCAGCTCCGCCGCCTTGCGGGCCTGGTCAGCGCGATCCGAGGCATCCAGGAACGCCAGAGCCGAATCCTCCAGCGTCAGCAGGCCACTGCGGCGAAGCTCCAACGCCCTCGCCAGCCGGCCACCACGGAAGAGGTAGGGATCCTGCTCTTCCGCAGTGCCAGCATCCCGCCACTTGAGGGCTTCCCCCTGGATCTCGTGCAGCAGATACAGCGCCTCGCCGCTTTCATTCAGCCAGCCCCTCAGCCGCTCCCATGACCTGAAGAGGGCCTCGTGGGCCACCTCCAGCCTGTCGCCCTCTTGTTTGATCAGCAGGCGGTGTGGATCAATGAACGGAGCCAACGCCAACTTCATGGTGTGGGGGAGAGGCTCCCAGTCCAAAGGTTGTCGCGCCCAACCTCTACCCTCCATGGCCGGACGGGCCATGGCCAGGAATGCCCGCCGAAGGTCTTCGGCCAGTGCCTGCCGGGCGTCAGCGTCGGTCTCCTTGTCCAGCACGTCCTCGTAGACATGGTCGGCCACCTGGGCCACGGCTCCCTGGAGTCCACCGAAGGCCAGGTAGTCGCTGATCGTGAACTGGTGCCGGTCGTGGTGGCGGTCCCACAGCATCCGCAGGGTGAAGGCCAGCAGGGGAAGTGCATCGGCGGTGCCGGTGTCGTTCAGGAGACGATCCGTGAGGCCTGACGCCAGCTGAATCTGTCCGAGGACCGCCGGCTCCTCAACGATTTGGCGCATGCCCTCGCGCCCCATCGGTCCCACCGAGAAGCTGCGGAAGCACATGCCCTGGAGTGAGGAGCACGCCTGCAGCACCCCAAGGAAATCGGAGCGCATCGTGCCGATGATCAGAAGAGGACAGTGTTCATCCGTCAACACCTGCCTCAACAACTCCACGAAGCGGGTGGCGGGATGGTCTGCAGCGTGGCCAAGGAGTTCTTCGAATTGATCAACCACCAGCACGACGGTGGCCTCGTTGTCGGAGCCGATTTGCCGAAGGCGCGTCACAACGGAAGCCAGGTTGGATGTTCCTGCGGAGCCCACTGCTCCCTCCGCCCCTGGATCGGGCTCGCTCAGGTACTCCCGGAGCTTCCGGAGATAATGAATCACCTGATCATCAGGAATCGTCAGCTGTGATTCGATAGCATCCAGCGCCTGCATCAGCCTCTCCTTTGCCGCCTGGATGGATTCAGCGGGGTCCGGCCCCGCTTCCACAACCTCATCCGCAGCAGACTCTTCTGGCCGTGGCGACTGCAACCAACCATGGATCACTTCCCAGCTAAGTTGATCGCCCTTTTCCGAGAAGGCCTGAGCCAGGACCGCCGCCAGTTTCTCCGTCGGCTGGGGGCCTGGGCGGAATGGTGGCACAACGAACCACTCCATGGAATCTTGTTTCAATCGGGGGACCAGGCCTGCACGCACCAGCGACGATTTGCCGCTGCCGGAGGAGCCCAGCACCATCACCAACCTTGGGTAACCCTGTCGCCGCACTCGGTTCAACAGTTCGCAGCCCTCCAGAATCTCCGCATCACGTCCGAAAAAAATCGGCGCGTCCTCCTCCTGGAAGGCACGCAGGCCCGGATAGGGGCTGGTGGCGGGGCTCCACTCGCGAGCAGCGGCGCCGACAATACCCTTGCTGCGAAAACCATTCCAGAGCCGACGATAGCCGCCTTCAGGATCACTGCGGAGATCGATGAATTGATCCTCAGTGAGGATCGATGGCAGCTGGGTTGTATCCGACCAGGGATCAATCTGCAGAACGAACACCTGCTTGCCTTCCATTCGGGCCAGGGCAATTTCGGCGAAACACCACTGCGAAGCGATGTAGTTGTCACTACACAGAGCGATCACGGCCCTACAGGAGCGCAGCTTGGTATAAAGAGTGCGCTCCCAACTGACTCCAGCTTGAATCCCAATATCAGGGTCGAAATCGAGAAAAATCGACTGATGACCCTCTGCTAACAGCTTTGCACAAATGTGCTTAGCAGCGGAGTTGTCCTTACTGCTATGGCTAATAAAGAGGGTGCTCATTCGCCTTTCGCCACATCAAGTCTGTTGGTTGCCAGCAAGGCTTGGTCCCCATGATTAAACGATACAGCATGCCATTATCAATTGATTTTTACACCCATGACGATTCGCTTAGCGGATTCTGGGTTGAACAGCTTGCCGTAGCAAGAGAAATTAAAAACGTATCCAGCTTTAGGATAGGCCGACAACACGGGATCGCCATCGGATGGCAATACCGCAGCATTAAGATAATTTGCTCCGCCTCCTTGATTGCTCATGCTTCCATCCCATTCTTCAAGAGTTACGGGCCCAAGGAGCGGCGAGCGAAACTTCCACTGGCGGATAGGACCTGGGGCCCCCCAGCCACCATTGCTGCCACGAATTCGTAATTCGCAGCGATTTGGCCCTTTGAAGACAGCGTCATAACCAGACATTCTTCCCGGACATGGATCTTGCTTGAACGATGACAACTTAAAGCCCTCTGGCAGATACCCTGGCATGACCAAGGCAACCCCACACTTTTTGAGCTCTTTGGCCTCTTGATTGCTGGGTCGTATCTCACTTGCAACCGAAGGAAGTTGAATCGGTGGGGTTAAGGTGAACATAAATACCAAGGAAGAAGCCGATAAAGTCAGCAAGGAATGACGCCGGCATATTCTGTGATTATACATATTTGAGATCGATAGTTAGCATCAGTATGTTAGTCAAGAAGTTGACCTAGTCGAAATGTCATCACCTTTCTTAATAATCTCTGCTTCTAATTCGAAGATCTCTGGGTACAACACAGTCCAAGTACTACAGTCAAGCTGGCAATCTTTCCAACGCTCAAGGTCAGCGGCGGGTAAATCTTTGTACAACAAAAGGCATGCATGTTGCCGTCTTCTGGATCTGGATGTTGGAAGGGCTAATGGTTGATTAGAATATGCCGCAACTTGTCGTGGCCACATGCAAATAACCTCCAGATAATGCTTGCTTTACTTTGACTTTATTCTTCGGCGCATCGATTACAATTACACATTGGCCTTTACCCAGGGTATACATGACTGGAGACTCTCTGCTCGGATTTAGATGAAAGTATAAGGCGTCCTTGACAATCAGTCGATCACCTGTTTTGATCTCTTCATACAGAGCTTCTTGTGAGTCAGTCAATAAGAATAATTGACTATCATTTGTTGTTAGTCCACGGCTTTCGCCCACCTCGTAATATACATAGCCCACAAGGCCATTTCTTTTTGCTACCCATGCCTGTAATGGCTGCCATATTACCCTGGGAAACAAGTATGACTGCAGAATAAAAAGGGCCAGAAGACCCCCTAAAATGCTTGAGCATGCTTTAAGGGCTTCATAAGAACCTTTAAAGATCTTTCTTGTTAATCGAAGAGACGGATTAAGTTGGCGCATGGCAGGGAGTCTAATGAGAGGAAATATTGTGAAGATATCGTTTCAGTTGCCATGCCGCCTATTTTTGGAATGGCGACACTTAGTATTCTACTGCTCTTTCCAACTCTTTATTGGGAGGTTCCGAGAACCACACCTTGAGTATCTCCCCTTTCCGTGAACCACGCTACGGCATCGGGCTAAACATCCGCGAAATCATTGCAGTGCAAGGCTACTTATCGAATGCCACCCAAGAATAGGCGTGGTTTGAGGGTCCGATAACCACTTGTTCGCCAAGATACACAACCCAGATCGGATGCCCAGATCAGCCATGAGCAGGATTGAAGGCCAGGGTACGCAGTCTGACTAATCCGATCCTTTGAACAACCCCGCGATCCGCAGGATTTGCAGGGGTTGCAGGAGAAACTTGATCTGTTTGCCCGCCTGCGCAGTCAATTCAAGGGACCTCCGCTTACCAGCGCAGAGATAACTGCGGCGATCGATGGAGATAGCCATCCGCCGGTGCTGCATCGTTTTGCGGTAGCGGCGGATTGCCCTGCCATCCCCCTCCGGAGACGGTGCCTCCCTAGCTGCCCATCAGCCAACCACCTCCAAACTCTCGAACCAACCCCGCAGGCAATCGCGCAGCGGGCCGGCCTGGGCGATGGCCCAGGCGCCATCGTGGCTGGGTGCGGGGTGGCCTGCACAGGGATCGAGATAAGCAACCGCCGCCTGGGTGAGGCTGTTTAGGGTCTCGGGATCGGGCGTCCAGCCGGGGATCGGATACCGCAGCCTGTCGCTCAACATCTGTAGATCCCGGCACTTGCGTGACTCCACGCCCTGGGCGATCAGGGCGGCTCGCAGATAGGTCTCCAGGCATAGCTGGGCCATGAACATGCCGCTCTGATAGGAGACATGCAGATCCGCAAACTGCTCTGCCATTCGCCAGTGGCGTTCAGCCCGCTCGATCCATTCGGTCACCACCGGATTACGCATCGGGGTGTCCTGAATCTCAGGCTGGCTGGCGACGGCCAGGTGCCCATGGTTGGCCTCGCCAGGTAGCAGGTTGGGATGCGAAAGCTTGCTATGCAATAGCTTGCCGTGATTCAGGGCTTCGCGAATAAACGGATCGCCCCAGCGGTAGCGAGGCTCGATTTCTTCCGGTCGCCGCAGGTGCAGATCCAGCGGAAAATCCGCCTCGCAGGCGCTGTGCATCGCCTTGACGGTATCCAATGACCGCCCCTCAAACGGCAACACCACCAGGAGGTCGGCATCGGAATCCCAGCGGGCCTCACCCCGGGCCATCGAACCAAACAGGATCACCTGCTCTGGATCGAAGCGCTCCACAAGCCGTTGGGTGAAGGCCTCCAGGGCTGCCTGGGTGACGAGGGGTTTGGGGCTGGCTGGCGGCGAACTGGTTGTCCCTGTCATCGCGACGGCACCTCCTCGAGCCGCAGTCAACCAAATTGAATCCATACTGGTTGAATGACAACGGGATCTGGGGCTGCCATGGCCAAAACCCTCACCCTCAAGAACCTGCCGGATGCCCTCCATGACCGGCTCAGTGCAGCTGCCAAGCGGCATCGGCGCAGTCTCAACAATGAGGCAATTGTCTGCCTGGAGGTTGATCCCGACGATATCGATGCGTTCAAGCGCGAGGGTCGGCCTTGATCGTTGTCGACACCAACGTGCTGGCCTATCTGCGGCGTGATCTGCAGACGGCCCATCATGGCCGCTGCAGCGGCTGCAGCCGGATCGCATCGCGGCAGATGCCCCGCCACCAGGGATCGTCGCCCCGCTGCCGCTCCAGCCAGCGGCCCTGGCTGAGGCCGATCACATCGTCGGCCAGGCCCGTTCCCAGCAGGACATCGGCCAGCTGATCCGCGGCGCTCTGATCCGGCGCCACCGCCAGCAGGTCCACATCCGAG
>JBIIRU010000019.1:0-16925 GCA_044341355.1 Cyanobium sp.
CCATGGCGCAGATCTCCGGGATTGGTCGGGTCGTGAAGCGTGCCAACAGGATAGCGGCGGTGGCATCGGCGATCTGGTTCTGTAGGGCGATGCCGGGTTGGGCAGATTCATGGGATCTCGCCCTCGCTGTAGCTGCCAGGCGTAGCGGCATCAACGGCTGCCGCTACGCGAGCGATGACGGTTTTGATGCGAGGCCAGCGTGCTTTACCGAGCACGACAATAGCGATAGCACGATTCGTGAGGTTCTGCTGATACCTGAGGTTCTTGTCGGTGGTGAGCAACACCTCGAAGCCACCGGCCTCCGCAGCCCAGAGCAGTTCCCCGTTGCGCAGCGTCGACCAGCCCTGTTCGAAAAACGCGCACCTAAGCCTGCGCCAGAGCGCTCCGGGCCGCATGGTGAAGTACGGCCTGGACCTGCTCTAGGGTGACACCCTGAAACCATTCAACAAAGTCGGTAACCGAGGCGCCATCTTCGAGATTCTCGAACAGGGTTGAAATGGGCACCCGTGATCCGCGAAACAGCCAAGCTCCGCTCATGCGCTCGGGATCGCGTTCGACAGCCTGGCAGGTAGACCAATCAATCATTTTTACATTCTACCACGTACAGCTAACCTGGATTGACTGCCCCAGCAGTCTGCCCACCACCCCAAACCAGCAGCAGATCAGCATCACCAATCAGATCCCATCCCTTGCCCCCATCTTCTCTATCAGGCTGCATTGAATCGACCTGGGCAGGTACAGCTTTCACCCCCCAGCTTCCGCCTCCAGCGCCTCGATCAGCAGCAGCACTTCGGCGGCATGTGAATGGTGCAGAGCGGGATCGTCGGCGAGGGAGCGGTCGCGGCTGCCGGCGATGATCGCCTTGAGGGCTGTGATGTAGGGAAGCAGGAAGGCGGCCTGGGGATTGGCGGCGAGTTGCTGGAGCATGGAGGCAGCTTCGCCTGGATCGCCGCTGGTCAAGCCTTGGAGAACGGCCAGCGCCAGCTGGCTTGTTCCGCGTTCATTTTCGCCGCCATCGCGGCGGTAGGCGAGAAAGGCTTCGATTGCCTGCTGGCGAGCATCCACGGCGGCGGCGCCGTTACCAGACGCAGTTTCGATGTCGGCGAGGATGGCCCAGCTTTTCCAGGGCAAGCCCGTATGGCCAAAGGGCGCAAAACAGTCGATCGAACGGAGAATGGCCTGCCTGGCCTTTTCAAAGCGATGGAGTTTACATAGGGCATTCCCCATATTGCTCCATTGTCGCCCTTCTCTCAAGGTATCTCCGAAATTGCAATAGATCTCCGCCGCCCGCTGGTAGAAGGCCACCGCATGCTTCGGTCTCTGCAGCGTCCTATCGTAGAGAACGCCAAGTTGGCCGAGGGTGGCCGCCTGCCCGGCCTGATCGCCAAGCCGCACTTTGATCTCCAGGGATTGGTTGTAGGCCTCCTCCGCCTCCTCCGCCTGGCTCGCTTCCTCATGCACCATGCCTAATCCATGCCAGGACTCAGCGACGTCGCCCGGTTCATTGAGTCGGGAAAAGGTATCGCGGGCTTGCTTGTAGGCCTCCAGGGCCTCGGCATAGCGCCGTTGCTTGAGGAGGACGGAGCCGAGTTGCGATTTGCCTACGGCTATGCTGCGACGATCCCCTCTTTGTTCTGCTCTACGGATCTCGCCCTCGAAGGCAGCACCTGCAGCGTCGTAATGCCCCAGGAGGAATAAACAGTTGCCTTGCTCTCCGAGGCAAACGGAAGCCATCTGTTCCGCGCCCACGCCAGGGCGCTTGTGGGCGATGGCCTCAAAGAGTTGGCCCGCCTCTTGCAGCAGCGGCAGAGCCTCCTGCGCCCCGCCACTCACTGTCAATACCCGACCGAGAAAGAAAAAGCCAGCCGCCAGGTCGTAGTCCGCACCGGCATAGGCGGCTTCCCCCGCCGCCTGTGCCTTCTGCAGAAGCTGCTCTGCGCCTGCCAAGGCCTCCCTCAGCTGCCCAGCCGCCAGCTGCTGCTCGATGCGGGTGCGGCTGGCCTCAAAGCGCGCGTGGCTCCAGCACTCGCCCAGAGCGGCGGCAGCGGCCTCGCGTACCCGAGCCACCCGCTCCAGCAGCCGCGGTTTGCCCAGCATTTTCAGCAGGCTGTAGAGGGAGGAGGTCCGCTCGATTGTGGTTGCGGGTTCGGCGACGGCCAGGGAGCGATCGAGTAGTGCAAAGAGATTGGGCAGCTCCAGCAGCGTCAGCGTCGCCACTAGTTCCGCGTTCTGTCTCTGCTGCTGATAGAGATAGCGGAGATAGCTTGACATCGCCTCCAGCCAGCCTGCCGTGAGCGCCTGCCGCTCTTCTTCGCTGAGGCTGGCTTTGAGATAGGGGCAGAGGGCGGGATTGAGGGAGAGGTGGTTGTAAGGATTCGCCGTGGCCAGGCCGGTACCCACCAGCTCCATCGCCAGCCCCTCCACCACCGCCGACTCCCAGCCCGTCATCGCCCGCAACACATCCAGATCCACGCCGCCGTGGAACACCCCCAACACCCGCACCCCCTCCCGGTTGGCCGCCGAAAGGCGCCGCAGGGAGAGCTCCACGCTGGCGAACAGCGATTGCTCGCGGCGGCGTGGATCGTCCGTCGGCAGCTGGGCCACCTGCCCCTGCATCTTCTCCATCAGCTCCACCAAATCCGCCTGGGTGGCCGCCACGCCGCGGCGGCGCAGCTCGGGCACCAGCAGCGCCAGGGTGCGGGCGTGGCCCTGCACGGCATCCACCAGCGCTTCGATTTCCTCCCGCCGGGCCTCCAGGGCAGACGCCCCTGCCTCAGCGCCCGTTGCCGCGCTGCTCTCGCCCGCGGCGAGGGACCGCTCGATCAACGCCACCGCATCGGCCTTGCTCAGCTGGCGCAGCTCCCAGCGCTGAGGCTGCGCGTCAAACGGTGCCGGCAGCGCCTCGCGGCTGGTGAACACGAGCCGTGTTTCGCCCGCCCGCAATAGCCGCTCCGCCAACGCCAAAATCTCCTGCAGCTCCAGGGCCGCCTCCTCGCTCAGCAGGTCCGGCGTGTCGAGGTAGGGGGGCAGCAGCACGCTCTCCATGTTGTCGATCACCAGCAGGGTGGGCTGCTCCCGCAAGGCCCGCTCGATCGGCAGCAGCGCCTGCTCGGGGCTCTCGTATTTGGCGGCGGAGTAATCAGATCCCACCAGCTGGCCGCCGAGGGCATCGAGCACGGCATCCTTGTGGCTGCAGAGCTCCACGCTCACGAACGCCGCCCGCCGCACCTGTTGGGAGCGCACCAGCCAGCGGGCCAGTTCCGCCGCCAGCGCCGTTTTGCCCTCGCCCCCCTGGCCTCGCACCACCGCCCAGCGCTGCTGGCGCAGCAGCCGCTCTAGCGCCAGCAGATCGCGGCTGCGGCCCACAAAGCCCGTATCCACCGGCTCTGGCGGCAGCGCCCCCAGCCTGGTCCGCAGGCGGGCCCCCAGGTCTTCTTTGGTCTGGGGAGCGGGGGTAGCCGTGAACAGCTGGGGGTCGTCCTTCTCCTGATACAGCACCGGCACAAACCAGTCGTCCAGCTTCAGCTCACCGATGCCGTAGCGCTGGCCCCGGCGGCGGTCGCTGTGCAGGGCGCGCTGGCCGGCGAGCATCGCCTGGCCCACCCGTTGGCCCTTGGCCAGCTCGGCGTAGAAGGCGGCCACAAATCGCCGCGCCGTTTCCACCAGCACGCTGTGGCTCATCGCCACCACCGAGGCCACGCCCCGCTGCAGCAATTCGCTGGCTACCGATTCGGCGCCCGCTTCTGCCTGGGCGCTCTGGCAGGCCTCCAGCAGCACCAGCGGGATGCGGTAGTTGTTCAGCAACGGCCCCAACTTGTTGGTGAGCACCGTCTGGTGGCGGCGCCCTGTGAGCTTGTGGCTGTCGCTGGGATCTTCAAAACACAAGCCCCCCAACCCGACGCGGCGGTCGTAGATGCCGTGGCCATCGAAATGCACCACGTGATACGGCTCGCCGGCTTGCTGGGCCCGGGCCAGCTCCGCCTCCAGGGCGGGGTAGGTGGCGGGGTGCAGCAGGCTGAGCCGCAGCACCTCCCCCAGCTCTTCGGTGGCAGCCACCAGGGGCAGGGCGCTGGCGCGATGGTCGAGGTAGCCGCAAGCGTCGTCTTCCGGGCGGGACGTGATCAGCAGCACCCGGATCGGTGGCGCCACCACCGGCACCGCGCGGTCGTGCTTGTTGGGCAGGCGGCGGCGTACGCGGCTGGGCCGGGCGCCCTGGAACAGAAAGCCCTCGCCGTTGTGCAGCAATTCCCAGGGCAACGCGAGCAGGGCGGTGGCGGCCTCCTTGGCAATCTTTTCCTCCGCCTCGCTGGCGCCGAGCAGCACGGAATCGTCAACAGAAACGGAGAAGCGACGGCTCGCCGCTGCATCCACCCCCGCCCAGGCCTGCAGCACGTTGGCGGTGGGTTGCAGCGGCAGGGCGGCGCCGTGGAGGGCCTGGCCCCAGGCGATCAGGTTGGCCTCCAGCTGCCGGGCGCGATCGGCCACCAACGGGTTGGGCCACACCGGCCAGCGCTCCAGATACCAGCGCAATTCCTCCGCTTCGATTGGCCCGAGCGGTGCGATCAGCCGCCACATCTGCTCGCTCACCACCACCGGCTGGCCGGGGATGGCGGGCTCGTAGACCAAGCGGGCGCGGGCGGCGGGGCGGCGCACGCCGTCCTGCTCATGGAAGCCGAGGTCGCTGAGTTCGAGCACCAGTTCCGCCACCGGCTCCGGCCGGGGCTGGGGCAGCGGCGGCCGGTCGGTGGGGAGGCGCTGGCCGAGGGCGACGAGGATGTCGTGGAGGCAGGCCGTGGCGCCGCCAGGGGCGCTGCTCACCGAGATGTAAGTGGGTTCTTCCTTGAACAACGCCTGCAGCATCCCGAGCCGGGTGCCGTTGAGCGAGATAGGAATTACGGGGAAGTCGTCCCGGCCCCGCTCGGCTTGAACTTTCAGCCCATGGACCAGCTCCTTCCCAACCCACTCAGATTGCAGTGACTCAGGACTGACCAGCACCGCAAAACCAGCCCCGGCCTCGATCGCCGCCTGGATCTCACTCTCCAGCGGATCGCCGCCGCGCAACTGCCGCGAATCGATCCATACCTCCAGGCCCAGATCCGCCAGTGCCTGCCGCAGCTCGCGCACGAAGCCATCGTCGGCGCTGCTGTGGGAGAGGAAGAGGTGGGCCATCGGCGCGGTGTGCCGGGTTGGGGTAAGGGTAATGGGGCTGGGTTCTTAGAGCAGATCACGAACAGCTTGGGCCGTATCTTCTCCAGCCTGTAGGGCACCATGGATGTAGCCGGGCCAGGCCGTGCTTACTTCAGTCCCCGCCCAGAAAATTCGGCCGATTGGTTGACGCAGGCAAGCACCGAATTGGGTCCAGGTGCCTGGGGTGTAGAAGCTGGAATAAGCACCACCAATCCAGGGATTCTCTGGCCAATTACCTTCATGATATTCCAGAACTGCATCACGTGCGGCAGTTCCAAGTAGGGTTGCAAGGTCTTGCAGTACGGCAGCGCGACGCTCTGCCAAGGGCAGGCTGCCGTACTTTGTGGCTGCTTCGCCTGTTAAGAAAGTGGCCAAGATGCCTGGGCTACCAGGTTTGGGATTGGTGGAGTCTGCAACGAGTTCAACTGCTTCGAGCTTGCCGATCGCATTGCCAGACAAACCTTGCTGACGCCACCAGGGCGTGTCATAAACAACAAGCACCTTGATCAGGGCGCCCATAGGTGAGCGCTGGGTTAACTGATCGCGGGCTGCCGGCAGGGGTGGTGAGTAATGAATACGTCCTGTCAGGTGCGGTGGCATGGCAACAATTACAGCCTTAGCGCGATAAATGGCCTTGGGTGTTGTAACTGCCACACCTGTACTGGCATGCTCAATGAACAGTGCAGGTTCATGCGTATGAATGCTGCCCTGCGGCAACTCAGCAGCAAGGCGCCCTGGGAATTGCCCGGCCGCACCCTCAAACAGCATCGCCTCTGGGGTTTCACTCTGGGGCGACACACGCTGCGCCCAGGCGAAGTGCAGCATCGACGCCGAGCCGGATTCAAAGGCGCCATTGCCGCCCCAGTTGCGTGCGATCACATCGGTCCACCAGGCCGCAATCGGCGTACGCGCATTGCGTTCCAGCCAAGTTGCGATGGTGATCGTGTCCAAGGCTCTTGCTTCGGGATGAGTCCAAGGCGCCGCCGGATCAATGCTTTTGGCCAGCGCTTCGATTTTCAACCAAGTTGCAACAACATCATCACGCTCGTCTTTTGAAACAGCCAACGCTGGCCAGTCTTTGGCGAGATCAGCGATGTTGTAGGGGGTGGATGGCCAGGCGTGATTATGACGACTGAGTTGTCCCCCATAGAAAAAAGTATCTTTGCCACCAACGGGCACCGGAAAGGTGGAGATATGCAGTTTTCGCGCATACTCCAATGTTTTGGTTTGTGTGTGGCCGACCCACTGACCGCCAAGATCAACCCAACCAGGCACTGCACCACTGGTGCTTCGATTCGACAAGCCAACCTGCAGGCGCTGCAGACGGCCACCAATCTGGGGCTGAGCCTCCAGCACCACTGTTGTACAACCGGCCTGGTTCAGTTGCCCCGCCGCAGCCAGCCCCGAAACGCCAGCGCCGACGATGACAACATCAACAACAGTATCGGCAGGTGGGCTGCCATCAAGCTCAGCCAAAGCTCTGAACATCATTGCCGAATTGACCAAAGCTTCTCGACGATTGATGTCGAGCCTAATGTTTTCAAGCAGCGTCCCATGGAGTGGCCTATGCCGGAGCCAGAGCGCTCCGGGCTGCATGGACGAGTACGGCCTGGACCTGCCCTAGGGTGACACCCTGAAACCATTCAACAAAGTCGGTAACCCAGGCGCCATCTTCGAGATTCTCGAACAGGGTTGAGATGGTCAATCGTGATCCGCGAAATACCCAAACTCCGCTCATGCGATCGGGATCGCGTTCGACAGCCTGGCAGGTAGTCCAATAAATCATGGACAGATGATACAACTAACAGCCGTCGTGGCTTCACTGCCCCAGTGGTTTGTCCAACGCTCGCCATCACCTGGCCGCAAGGTGAAAGTGGGATGCACAGGGCTCATACGGCGGCGGTTCAGGTGCATGGTGATGTTAGGCACCCTTGCTGGACATGGCAGGCACATCAATCTCCTTGATACAGGTTTGACGAGATAAGCACAGAACGCAGTCAATAATCATAAGAAGATCTTCAAGGGGAATCGCATCTGTTGCGGGAGCTCCAATCTCTGCCAGGTCTGAGAGCACCTCTGGAGTTCCCACATTACCTGGATTGATCACTGTCACAGATATCCGATCATACCGAAGCTCTTCACGCAATGAGTGGACCACGCCTCGGAGCCCAAACTTCGAAGCAGTGTTTGCGACCTCTCTGCTTGAGAAGTTGTCACGCCCGGAAAGCGCTCCCATGAAGATGATCTTCGGATTGCTGGACTTTCGCAAAGCAGGAAGCAATACCTTTGCAATTCTGATAGGAGCCAGGAGATTGACATTCAGAACTCTAGCAATGTCATCATCAGAGCAACTTGAAAATGAATATGATGGCGTGAAGGCATTTGCCTCCCAAGTTCCCCCCATGTAGAGAAGGGAATCTAGCCCTCCTTGCCCAGCAACTTCAGCAACTGTATTTACTCCCTCAAGAGTCGAGACATCAGCCTTAATCCACTCGCCATACCTTGAGACAGTGCGCGATATAGACAATACTCGCTCCGATTTGGCAACTAGATGTCGCGCAACAGCCTCCCCAATTCCTCTGCTGCCTCCAATGATCGCGACGTTTGCCATGCCAGGAATTACAGGTGTGCCTAACATAGAATGCGAGGATCCACATCTCACGCGAAATCCAGCGACTGCTGTATATCCTTCAGATACCTGATATCTTAAATGACTTGAAAACCAAGGCCATGACATGGATTCTGAGGAAGCGATCAGTTCCGATGAATTATATACGGTGGCTTGCATTCCCGACAAAAGAATTCATTTACTTACTTCTTTTTGCAAATACTAGTTGAATTGTTGAGACTCTGCGGCAGTCCGATTTGCTGGCTGAGGGTGATCGTTGATCGCTTCGGATCAAACCGCTGCATCTGCCTTTCTATAGTGCCATCGACAGCTTGACATTGCGGTTTTGAGACGCGGGACTCGCTGCCCTTTCCGGTGCAGACCAACAACTCCGGTTCGCCGAAGTTGTCCACCCCCCAAGCCAGTCGCTTCCCGTGCAGCAGCCCGTCGGCCGATCGCGTCAGTAGTGGCATTGTCACCCTGAGTTCCACCGCACCGTACTCCTTTGGGATGTGCACCAGGATCGTGCGATTTACCGAGGTTCCAGGATCAAAAAAATCGTCATCAAACAGGCGCCCCACCGCGAGCAACTCGCCCAGAGTGCTGTTCATAGCTTGTTCGGCATGCTGCAAGCCCACCCCTCGCAGCACCTGATTTGATGCCATTCACATACCAGATGTTCGCCAGTGAGTACACACGACGGCTGCTGGCATTGATGGCCTTCATCTCCAGAACCATCTCCAGTCCATCCGCCGAGGCAGGGCGATCCGGCACCGGCCTGAGGCTGGCCTCCAGATTGAGGCTGGCTGGCTGCCAGGAGGGCACCAGGATGTCCTTCCACACAAAGGTGTAAGCCCCCCCAGGCTCCGGAGGTTGCGGCGATTAGGACACCCCCGGAGCGGATCCACTCGTGGATCAAGGGGGAGCGGCTCCAGTCGGCCGGTCGCCACCTGCGGCGCCCAGAACCGCTGCCATGAATCCCTGGCTTGGCCTACTTGCCATCGCTCACTTGGTGGCGATGCTGCGGGGGCATTGCCGCTTGGGCAAGGGCCTGCACTGGCTGTTGATGGCGCCGAGCAAGCTGCTGTGGGCCCGCTCCGGTGGCGGCAGCTGCCCGATTTTGGCCACCAGGGCCGGATCCGGCACCGCGCCCAGCACCAGGGCGGCCATATCGGCGGTATCGCAGGAGGGGGTGGCCGTGGCCCCCAAACCGGTGAGCAGGGCATAGCCTCGCTGGCCGGCCGTGCCCACCACCTCGCTATAGCGATCGCCATAGGCCCCGCGGGTGGCGTTCAACAGCGGGGTGGCATCCGTGGAGGCCTGGCGGGCAGGACTGGCACCTAGCAGCACCCCTGCCTGACAGGTGGCCTGCAGCGATCGCAACGCCGTAGCTGCGGCGCCATCCGTCGCCGTTGGCAGCAGCCGTTCCGCCAGCCCGATGGCGATCCAGTAGGAAACCAACAAGCCACCTTGGGAAGGTTGAGCCTTGCCATAGGCATCCGCCAGCAGATCTTGGTCCAGCAACACCTCGCCGCTGCTGGCGCAGAAGGCGGCCGTGGCAGCCGGGCGGCGTGGTGGGGCCTTGGGGTTGCAGGTGCCCGCCACCGCAGCCCCCGGCTGCAGCAGCCGCACATTTGGGAATGGCAGGGCGGCGGTGGTGGAATCAGCGGCCCAGGCCTGGCGCAGCTGGCCGGTGGCGGCGGCCACGGCCGCGTTCAGTGCCGCACCGCTGGCGGCGGCAGGCGCGGCAGCAACCGGCGCGGCAGCGGTGACTGTCGCCAGCAGCTGGGCCAGCACCGCCACCTGCGGCGGGCGCACGGCGTGGCGATGCCGAAAGCAAAGGCCGGCCATGGTGAGCACGACAAGATTGAGACAGTTTGGGGTGCCGCAGCGGCAAAGTCAGCGTGCCTTGGGGCGCCTCACCACCCGGGCAGGGCTCGCCAGTCGCCGCTGAGCTGGAAGGCGCCCCACACCCGGATGTCGTTGTAGCTGGAGTTTTTGTTGTTGCGAAACTCCCTTTGGGTTTGTAGCAAGGCATCGGCGCGGCCTTTGCCGGCCTTGAGGAGGCTGTAGTAGCGCTCCAGGAAGCTGCGGGTGTGGCCGTCGTCCACCTTCCATAGGCTGAGCAGGGTGGAGCGGGCCCCCGCCACCGCCAGCGAACGCTGCAGCCCGTAGACGCCCTCACCACTGCGCACACCGCCCAGGCCGGTTTCACAGGCCGAAAGGGTCACCAGTTCGGTGCCCTCCAGATCCATGGCGGTGGCCTCCGCCGCCGTCAGATAGCCGTCATCGGCGCGATTGGCAGCGGGCCGGTTGGCGCCTGCGAACACCAGGCCGCTGCGTTGCAGCGGGTCTTGCCGGGCGGGGCTGGAGGCTGCGGCCGCACCGGCCTTTGCGCCGCCGCTCGCCGGGGGCGGATCTGCCAAAAAGAAGCCATGGGTGGCGATATGCAAGATCCGCGGCGCTTTCTGGGCCAGCACCACAGCAACGGTGGCGGCTGGGCCGCTGATCACGGTGCTGCCGCCCAACAGCGGCGCCAGTTGCCGTGCCTCCTGCTCCGTGCCCGCCAAGGGCAGCCAGGGGGTGGACACGAGCCCGTCAGCGGCGCCAGCCCTGGCGCTGCCAGGGCTGGGTAAGGCCGCGTTGAAGTCCGGGTTGGCGATCAGCACCGCCGGCCCGCCCGCCCTGGCGGGTTGCCGCAGCCGCAGTAGATCTCGACCGGTGGTGAGCAGCCGCAACGCCACCGCATCGCCCAGGGTCTCGCCATCGACCACCGTTTGCGGCAAGGCCGCCACCGTCACCGCCCCATATGGCAAGGCCGCAAACGGCAGGCGGTTGAGTTCCCCATCCGGTGAGACAAACAGCTCCCGCACCCCCGCCAGCTCCCGTTGCAATGGCGCCAGCACCAGCCGGCTCACCGCCGCCAACTTCAGGGGCGCTTGTAACTGGCGGTTGGGATCGGCGCTGGCGGCCACCGCCTCAGCCACCGCCGCATCGATCGGCGCCGCCTCCCCCAGCCCGATGGCGCGGATCGTGCCATCGGGGCGCAGCAGCAGGGCGAGGTAGCGGGAAGGCCCAAAACTGGTCTCCCAGTTCTGGCTAGCGTCATGGGACGCATAGCGCTGGAATTCCACCAGTACTCCACCAGCCGGTAACACCGCTGCAATCTGAGCCGCCTCCACCAGTCGCGGTTGGATCTGCGGCAGCTGGCGATAGAGCTCCTGCTCCAGCTGCTCCTTGCGGGCCAGCAACGGTGCCTGCTGCTGCGGAGTGAGGGTGGTATTGGCCAACTGGGCCGTCACGGCGGTCAGCTGTTCGAACAGGGGCCGTTGCGGCCCGCTGCGGGCCAGCAGCGCCTGGCTGCGCTGGATGTCCTGCAGCAGGCCCTGGCGATTCAGCCGCGTGAACAGCGCCAGGGCAGCGCCCGCCTCACTCTGCTGCGCCTGCGAGAAAGGGACCTGCCAGCGATCACCGAACACATCCACTAGCGCCAGCCGCCGCGCCTCGGGCAGTAGCGGCAGCTGGCCCTGCAGATAGGACACTTCCGTGCTCATTGTTTCCTTCAGCAGTGGCAGGGCGGCGCTGGGGTTGGCAAGCTGTAGCTGTAGTACCGCAAGGTGGGTGGCATTGCGGGCCAGACTTTCCTGGTAGGCCGGGTTGGACTTCGCCAGCTCGCGGCGGATCCTCACCGCTTCTTCCGCGGGGGCCAGGGCAGCCTGGCGGCGGCCCAGTTCGCTGTAGGACACGCTTAGGTTGTTCAAGGAACTGGCCAGATCGCCCATGAAGTTCTTGTTGGTATTCACCAGGTCGCGACAGATCTTCACCGCTTCTTCTGCGGGGGCCAGCGCCTCCTGGCGGCGGCCCAGTTCGCCGTAGGACACGCTCAGGTTGTTCAGGGAAATGGCCAGACTTTCCTGGTAGGCCGGGTTGGTCTTTGCCAGCTCGCGGCGGATCCTCACCGCTTCTTCCGTGGGGGCCAGCGCCTCCTGACGGCGGCCCAGATAGCTGTACCTCACGCCCAGGTTGCTCAGGGAACTGGCCAGATCGCCCTGGTAGGCCGGGTTGGTCTTCGCCAGCTCGCGATAGAGCTTCACCGCTAGTTCTGTGGTGGCCAGCGCTTCCTGGCGGCGGCCCAAGTCGCTATACCTCACGCCCAGGTTATTGAGGGAACTGGCCAGATCGCCCTGGTAGGCCGGGTTGGTCTTCGCCAGCTCGCGATAGAGCTTCACCGCTGCTTCGGTGGTGGCCAGCGCCTCCTGGCGGCGGCCCAAGTCGCTATAACTCACGCCCAGGTTATTGATGGTCCTGGCCAGATCGCCTTGAATGGCCGGGTTGGTCTTCGCCAGCTCGCGATAGAGCTTCACCGCTTGTTCTGTGGTTGCCAGCCCTTCCTGGCGGCGGCCTACTTCTCCTAGGAACTTGCCCTGGTTGCTAAGTGCCTTGGCCAGATCGCCTTGAAAGGCCGGGTTGGTCTTCGCCAGCTGGTGATACAGCTGCACCGCTTCTTTAGTGGTGGCCAGCGCCTCCTGATGGCGGCCCAGGTCGCCTAAGAACTTGCCCAGGTTGTTCAGGGCCATGGCCAGAAACCGCCGTGCATCAGGCTGGCTGCCCTCCAGCTGCCTCAGGATCCGAACCGCTTCCTCGGTTGGTGCCAGTGCCTCCTGCTGCTGCCCCACTGCGTTGAGGAAGGCCCCCAGGTTGATGAATGCCCGCGCCCGAAACACATCCAGGGCCGGCCGATTCGCTTGCAGCCAAGCCAGCACCTGCCGCTGCAGCCGCAGGGCTGCCGCTGGGTCTCCCCTCGTGTGAGCGGCTGCGGCGCCGTCCGCCCACCCCTGCACCTCCTTCGGGATCCCAGCGTTGACAGGACCTGGCGCCTGGGCCAGCAAGATTGCAGCTGAACGGTCAAGCCCCTTGGCGGCCGCATCCAACGCAGTCGCCAGCAACGCCGGCTGCAGGGCCAGGGGCCCAATCAGCAGCCAGCCCATACGAGCGGCGTTGCGGGAGAAGGCCATTGCCAGCTCTTTTTTGACCCATCATGGCCATGGGCCAGGGTTGCCGCCTGCCCGAGTTCATGGCTGTTGATCCATGAACCTGCAGCACATCAAGGCTGCCTTTCCGGCTGCAGCGCCCTGGCCTCCTTGGCAGCGGCGCCCAGGCTAAGGATCGACTGGGCTGAGCATCAGACCCATGCCGCCCTCTGCTGGATGACTCCAGCTGCTGATTGGATGGCTGGGCCAGCCATGGGTTCCACATCGACCGCTGGTGGAATGAGGCCGTCGAGAACCAGGCAGGCAACCGTCAGCTTGGCGGAGGTCCGGGAATGACTGAATGGACGGGCGTGGGAACACTGTTCGGTGTCTCACCATTTGATTGCGATGCTGGATCTCACCGATACGTCAATGGCGATGGCTTGCTGGCCCAGCGACTGCGGGTTAGCGGCAGGCGAGGTGCGAATGAATAAAGGGGCATGCAGATCAAAGGGTGGACATCGCTTACCTCTGCATGCCGCCCGTTGCGGACCAGCATTGTTCCGTAATTTCACTGTTGTGGCCCCTGTCATATTTCAACTGTCAACAAGCTCGCGGAATTTGAACATGCCTTTCGTCAAGGGATTAATGGCGATCAATGACAGCACTAAGTGTGGTCTTGATTTCCCAATTGGCAGGCGGCCTTGGGGATCCGGCCCTGGGTACGATTCCAAAACCACCCCTTCCAGGAGCATCACCATGGCCTTTGTAAACGAAAACATCCCCGAAGCCGATCTGCAACGCATTGACTTTGCCAGCGTGATACACCCTCTTCATTCCTGCCCAATAGATACGCCAAGCCAATGGACTATTGATCGGGAGCGGGATATTGCTTTGATCGACCTGGGGGGTGGGTCTGGGGAGAACTCAATGTATCCCCGCTTCTTTTTGATGTACTGGCAAGGCCAATTCACCGATGTACATCTGACATCCACCTTTACAGGAAACTTCCCAACTCGTGATATGGAAGTGACCTGGATGCTTCGATTCCTGCGCCAATTGGACGGGGTGCCCGAACAACTCTTTCTAGAAACACTGAAGGAAGCGCTCAGCTGCTATGGATTCATCAATAGCATGTACAGAGATTGCATAAAAGCTGTTAACTTTAACTTTGACAACAATATTATAATTAGGGGTTAAGAAGATGAAATACGAAGACATAATCGCAGACTTAAAGAGGAATAATGCAAAGTCATCCGGATTCTACACAACTGAACAACTGCTTGGCATTTTCAATAAGGCATCAGTTGAGGTGCCAAACATTCGACCTGACGCATTAACGCTTACCTACAGTGGACCATTAGACACAGGGTTCACTTGGCAGATTGCTGAGCCGATTGGCGCTCAGAGTGCTGGAGAAATCAAAACTATGGGCAGGACAGATGTCAGTAAATTGCTTTCTAGTAGAGACCTTGAACAGGCACTGCTTAAAGCGAACAATGATGATCCGGTTATTGTAAATAAAATCTTAGATGGCGAATACGCAACCGACCAGTCCGGCAAACAAGTCCGCATCAAGCCTGGCTGGACAGACATCATGTCTGAGCGATTCATCCTGGAAGCTAAGGGGCCCCTTGTTTCCCTTACACCTAATGCGGATCCCACCAGGGTATGGGGCATGACGGAACTTGATGCCGCCCTCAGAAGCGAGGCCCCAACCATCAACGGCATTGCAAAGGAGGATTTGATCAGGGCAAGGAATACGTTAGCCCAAACAACAGGGTCGGAGTCGCAGGCCAAAGCAATTATTCTCGACTACGTCAATGAGTCGTCAGTAGAACATACCAGTCTGCTGAGCACCTATGTAGATAGCAATGGCAAGATAATTGCCCATCCATTAACACAACATGCTCAGCATGTCGACACCAAGCAATTTTTCGAGCGACTTGGCATCCAGACACCAGGCACAGAGCTTCCAGCAGCGCCGAACAAGACAAGCTTGCTGAATGCGGAAAGTCGTTCTCTGGTCAAGCCCGATCAGTTTCGTAATGCTCAGCTCGCCAATAAACTTATTCAGCAACATACTGCCGAACGTATTGCGCAGGCCAAAGCTGTTGGTGATGCCTCGGCATTGGCAAAAGCTTCAACTTATCTCGATAGACTAGGAATGATCGGAGATGTTATTTCCCTCTCCCTGGTGGCAAGTGAGGCCAACGCTGCCTATGCCAGAGGCGACATCGCCGGTGCCCAAAGGATTGTTGAAAATGGATTAGTGGACTATACCGGCAGTATCCTTGGTGGTCTCCTGGCGGCCAAGATGATGGGGTCCGCCGTTTTGCCCCTGGTCTCCTTCGGGCCTGGTGGTGCTTTGCTTGCCGGGGGATTAACCCTAATAGCTGGTGTTTTAGGTGGTCTGGCAGGTAGCGCAGGCCTCGGTCAATTGGTCGCAACCTTCAGGGATCGTACAGCCGATAAAGCCGCCGATGGAACGATCAGGAGAGATCCCCTGGCATTGGATCTCGATGGTGACGGCATTGAAACCATCGGCCTTCGTGAGGGCAAACCCATTCTGTTCGACCATGACGGTGACGGCATCAAGACAGGCACAGGTTGGCTTAAGTCAGATGACGCCTGGCTGGTATTAGACCTCAATGGCAATGGCACAATCGATTCGGGCCGTGAGCTATTTGGCGTCGATACATTGAAGAGTAATACCAAACTGGCGACTGACGGATTTGATGCATTAAGAGATTTGGATTCAAACAATGATGCAAAGATTGATCAGTCAGATCGAGTTTTTTCCCAACTCAGACTATGGCGGGATAGCAATCAAGATGGCATCAGCCAAATCGGTGAATTGAGTACTTTAAATACCAACGGTATCACTTCGATTGGGCTTCAGTCAATCGCTTCAACTATAAATCTTGGCAATGGCAATATCCAGACAGCGTCTGGTATGTTTAGCCGTTCCGATGGTACAACCGGCACGACCGGCTTGCATAATGGAACTGCGGTCAATCTTGATCTTGTGATCAATAGCTTCTATCGCCAGTTCACTGATCAAATCACGATTACCGACCAGGCCAGCAAGTTACCAGTTTTGACTGGTTCGGGACAAGTTCGAGATCTGCCTGAAGCGATTAGCCGTTCGCCCGAGCTGGGTCGTCTGGTGGAAACCTATCTTCGTGTTCCGACCCGGCAAGGTCAGATGGACCTGCTGGACGATTTTCTTGAGAAATGGGCTGAAACTTCCAACATGAAGTCGTTGAAAGATCAAGCCGAGGTGCTTGCTGGTAGCGAAGTTAAGCTCGTGTATTCATTAGCAGGTCTTGCGCCAGGTACCTCCAATTACGATAGTTTTCTCCGCAAGCTCGGAATCGTAGAGCGTTTCATGGGTTTTACCTATGGTGGGCCTACCGGAGCGGTCCGATTAACTCCCCTACTGGCTGGCTCAGGTTTGACTTCCGTTAATCTTGACATACAACAAATTCAAAGTATTTCGATGGCTTATGATATGTTTAAAAAAGATCTTTATCATTCGCTACTTCTCCAGTCTAGACTACAAGGCTATGTGAAAAGAATCGCCATTCGTTTCAGCGATGACAAGATCTTGTTGGATGCAAATGTTCTTGAACAAACCTTCAAGAACGCTATTAGTGCCAATCCCAGAGAGGGCATCATCGACCTGATTGATTTTATTAATGCTGCCGATCCAGCTTGGTTGATAAAACTCAATTGGAATGCCTTTGACTTTCTGTTGGCTGAGCTTGGTCATTCTCCAGAGCTTGGGGCTTACAGTGATTATCTGAATGATTTCTCTCTTCGATTTGCAGGCCCAACAGAGAATAATCTTTTGGGATCATCTATGCCTGATATATTAGTGGGAACTTTAGGTTGTGATACCTTAGTAGGTTATGCTGGTAATGATATTCTTTTTGGTAAGCTTGGTAATGATCTCCTTAATGGTGAAGCCGGCGATGACACCCTTCTCGGCGGCAGCGGCAACGACACGCTGAATGGCGCCGCCGGCAATGACATCATTGATGGCGGCGATGGCAATGACCTGATCACCGACCACAGCGGCATCAACACCCTGCGCGGCGGTGCAGGCAACGACACGATCCGCTCTCGCGGCACATTTGCCGGCGGCAGTGGCGATG
>JBIIRU010000194.1:0-5425 GCA_044341355.1 Cyanobium sp.
CGTTGTGCCGGTAGAGCGCTGCCGCACGGCGTTGACGCAGGCGACAAAATGGCTTGCACCCCCATCGGCCAAATCATCCCGGTTGACCGATGTGATCACAACATGGCGCAAGCCCAGCCGGGACACCGCTTCCCCCAGCCGCTCCGGTTCGCTGGGGTCAAGGGCCCGCAGGCTCTTGTCAAAGTCGATGTCGCAGTAGGGGCAGGCCCGGGTGCAGCCTGGGCCCATGATCAAGAACGTGGCCGTGCCGCCGGCAAAACATTCACCGATATTGGGACAACTGGCCTCCTGGCAAACCGTGTTCAACTGCAGATCGAGCAGCAAATCGGCAACGGCCCCAATGCGCTGCCGCTGGGGGGCTTTCACGCGTAACCAGGGCGGTTTGGGCACGACCGAGGCCATGGAATCCAGGCAGAGGGAAAAAGCCGCCGAAACGGTGCCCCATGCTTTGCCACGGGGGTAGAAACTCTAGGCAAGGCAGTGGCCAGGCTTTGGTTCCACCCCTACCAGCTCGGGTCAGTGCAATGGGAGGATCGTTCGATCCTTTAAAGTTCACCCATCGGGATGTGGCGCAGCTTGGTAGCGCACTTCGTTCGGGACGAAGGGGCCGCAGGTTCGAATCCTGTCATCCCGATTACTCAAGAGCCACGGCTGATTCCCAACCCTCCTCAACCCAGTTCGGCGCCTGGGTATCCCCTTGGCGTTACGAACCGGCCATCTTTGACATAGCTGGTGCTGTTGCCGATGAGCACCAGGCTCAACATGTCGATCTGCGCGATGGGCAAGTGCTCCAGGGTGGTGAGCGTCACAGCTTCCCCTTGGCGACCAAGCTGGCGGGCGATCAGCACAGGCGTGGAGGGCAGGCGATGCTGCATCAAGAGTTCAAGGGCACGACCCAGCTGCCAATCACGACCCTGCGAACGGGGGTTATATAAGGCCACCACGAAATCCCCAGCCGCAGCACCCCTTAGTCGGTCTTCAATCACGGGCCAGGGTGTGAGTCGATCACTCAGGCTGATCGTGCAGAAATCGTGCATCAGCGGAGCCCCCGCCCTTGCTGCCGCAAGCTGAAGCGCAGATATTCCGGGATGCACCTGAAAGACGGGGCGATCCTTTGCCGCCAGGCCAAGCCATTGCTCTAGCGCCAGGCCAGCCATCCCATAAATGCCACTGTCCCCTGATGAGATCAGGGCAACTCGCAGACCCTGGGCCGCCAGGGCAAGAGCCTCGGCACAACGGCCCGATTCCTCGGTAAGGCGTCCCTCCCGTCGCACCTGATCCGGCCGGCGCAGAGGCTCCACCAAATCCAGATAGAGGCTGTATCCCGCCCAAACACCGCATCGAGCCAGCGCCGAGCGGCCAGCGCCAGTCAAGAGATCCAAAGAGCCGGGACCGCTACCGACCAGGTGAAGTTCACCACGGGCCGGCCCCCATTGGAGAAGTGCCTCGGCCACTGCCAGGGTCGCGGCGCCCTTTTCCCCTGCTGAGGCGTGGGCCACCGTTTTGGCTACCAACAAGGTCGCCCCTGTCCCATCACGTCCAGCCGCCGCGAGCAGGGCAGCCGCCTCGGCGACGCTGGCAGTGCCCATTTCCTGTTGCACAACCCTGGAAGGATGGGGGACTGGCACGTCAGCCAAGGCAGAGGCGGAGAAACAAACCAGCCTCCAGCCATGCCGTTCGCACAGAGCTTGAAGGGCCGGCTCGTCGGCCTTGCGATCGACGGTTGCCAGGCCAGCAACCGCCTGGATGGCCAAACCATGCTTAGGCAAGGTTTCGTCGACAAGCCGTTCTAGAACTGACAATGCGGTGTCTCTTTCACATCCCATACCGAGCCAAAGGGAAGGGGGATGCCAACGACAGCCGCGCCCCAGGCGAGGGCCAATCACCAGATCTGGTTCTTTGCCATCTGGTTCAAGGTCAGGGCCATGCAATTGCACCAGACCCATAGCTTCGGCGGCCTCGCCCTCCTGCCAAAGGGCCGTGCCGCTCTCCTGAAGCACCCGTAAAGGGGGGCGATCGAGATCTTGGCGAGCCGCCAACATCAGGGCTTGCCAGTCGCCGGCCCCCCGAATCCAGCCCCAGTCGCTGCCAAAGCTATCGAGGCACAATCGCCCCGTGGCCGAGCTGCTGCCAGTAATCACGGCCTGTCCACCGAGGAGTGCGGCTAGCTGGCGCGCCAACGCCTCGCCACCCGCCCCGTGGCCACCAAGCATTGGCACGGCAAAACGACCTTCAGGATCGAGAACAACGAACGCCGGATCGGTGGCCTTACTGACCAGTAGCGGTGCCACGAGGCGGGTCACGAGCCCCACGGCCGCCACGGCAACAACAGCCGATGCGAGAGGCCATTCCCGGGCCAGCCAATCGGCAGGGGAGATCGGATCGTCTGGCCAGCGGATCTCCGCAAGCAATCCTGCCTGCTTCAGGCGTAGCAACAGAGGATTGGCCTCTTTGGAAAGGGCGAGACCCACCACCCTCGACGGCGTGAACGGCATCTCAGGAATGCCCCAGTCGGCGGCGAAGTCCCTGGCCCAGGCGAGCCAGGCCCCCCTCTGAAGGAGGCGGAACCAAGGTTGGATCTATATCCTCTCCCTCCCCAGCAGCGGACAATACATCATTGAGGTCTTGCGACTCGATGTCCTTGGGCGGAGCGGTGTCTCGCAATGCGGTCGCGGGCCGATCCCGCTCTCGCCGCTCTGCCGTAGAGCCCATCGAACCTGCCTCAGCCAAGGGGGTCTCGGGCTTGGCAGGGCCATCAGGCAGAGAGTCTGGAGGAGGCGTATCGAGATTGGGTACCGTGAGGGTTAGCGCATCTGCAATGGGGTAAATCGGGTCCGCTGGAGCTGAAGGGCCTGGGCCACTATCCGGCTGGGCCTCCTCTAGTCCATGGCCAAGATCTCCAGGCGATTCACCACCCGCAAGCCCCTCCGAAGAAGATTCTAGCAACACTTGATTATCGTCAAATTGCATTTCATTGCTGTTGTCAACCTTATCTTTATCTTGCAGAAGAGATGCAACGTTTTCAGGCTGGACTGCCATTGAAGGCAGTGACTCTTCCTGCACCTGGGGAACAGGAGTCACTGGGGATGCTTTTCCCACTAATACGTCTAAATCATCAGAATCAATTCGACCACTCAGCCAAGGCAAATTCAACGACTTGGAGGCTTTTGAATCTTCCAAGTACAATTCACTGACAATACTATTGAAAGGAGGGTTAAGTGGTTCTCCCCTTCCATCAACCAGCTCCCATAACAGGGCATTGGCCCCAGAACGCCAACCGCTGAGCCAGAGAGGAGTCTGTTGATCCACAAGAAAACTTTCACCATTCACAGTGATTCTCAGACGCCAACTGGCATCATCATGGCGCAGATTTTGCAAAGGAGCATCGATTAAAAGCCAGTCCACCAATACAGGCTGAGCCATATTCTTGGAATTCGAATTCGGAGATATAACGAACAACTGGGCGCTCCCAAGGGGAGGAACTGCTAAAGGATTGGCCGCAGCACGATGCAGACGAATTTGATCCAAAGCCCCATGGCTCTTGATAACCTCTCCCCAAGGCCAAGCTGCGGTCACCGTCAAACGATGACTGCCTGGGCTCAGGGGGGGCATCTCGGTCTGCGTTGCCGTGAGGACCCGTGGGGGCTCGCCATCAAGTATGGCCAACAGGTGGGGGCCCAACCCCAACGAACCACCATCAATTAATGGCCAGTCAGAAACCTTGACCCGCAAGGTCCAAGCTCCATCTGCCACCATGGCGCCATTGGCAGGCTCCAGAATCTTCAATCGGGGAAGCTTCTCGCCAAGAGCATCCTTGAACTGTTGAACCGCCGCAGGCGGCGACACCTCCTGCAGTTGTGCTGAACCAGTCCGGGCGGCTGGACCCATGGGATTGGGGGCAGGGACCTGGCGCTTCGGTAGCCGCCATGCCGCCTGGCTGACCGCCGGGCTGCCAAAACTCACAACGGCCAGCAAAGTGACACCAACCAAAGCCGACCACCACCGCCTGAGCCCGAAGAACCTTTTAGGCATCAACACACCAACTCCAACTTCCGCCATTCTGCTGAAGGGCGTATTGGGGTTTAAAGCCAAGCCGGCAGCCCAGAACAGGAAAGAGGGCCCCGAATCATAATAATTATAGTTACGTCCCCACGCAAAAGCCCCTTTCAATGCAAAACAACGCCCAGTAGACCCCAGTCCCAGCCAGGGAATGGCGGGGATTGAACCTTTGTAACTGGATGCGGATTAGGCATGTTTTTGGCCCCTATAGTTCGGCCAGCGGTCCCCTTTGGGGCCCAATGCCCCAGTCATGGCAAGGATTCACTCCCCTTGTCCGGCTGGCGCCCATGGCGACGGTTCAGTGCCTGGCATGCCCATGCACCCCACGTCATGGGGCCCAACGGCCCCGGAATTTCCGGCAGGCCGAAGGGGTGGACCTCCACCTCGATTCCGTCCCTCGAGGAACCTCTCGATGACCATCAGCCCACCAGAGCGTGGGAAAAAGGCGCAGGAGCTAGTCGATCGGAACACAGTTCCGGCGACCTTCGAGCTTTTCGAAAAACCCGGCTTTTTCGATCGCACCCTCGCCAAGGGTCCCAAAACCACAACCTGGATTTGGAACCTCCACGCCAACGCTCACGACTTCGACAGCCACACGAGCGATCTCGAAGAAGTCTCACGAAAGATCTTCAGCGCTCACTTCGGCCATCTGGCCATCATTTTCATCTGGTTAAGCGGCGCCTTCTACCACGGTGCTCGTTTTTCCAATTACACCGGCTGGCTCGCCGACCCCCTGCACGTCAAACCAAGTGCACAGGTGGTTTGGCCGATCTTTGGCCAAGAAATCCTCAACGGTGATGTGGGAGCTGGCTTCCACGGCATTCAAATCACTTCAGGTCTCTTCCACGTATGGAGAGCCTGGGGAATCACCAGCGAGTTTCAACTTCTTTGCTTGGCCATTGGCTCCTTGGTCATGGCCGGCCTCATGCTCAATGCTGGGGTTTTTCACTATCACAAGGCAGCTCCGAAACTGGAGTGGTTCCAGAACGTTGAGTCGATGCTCAACCACCATCTGGCTGGCCTGCTGGGCCTGGGTTCCCTGTCCTGGACAGGACACCTACTCCATGTTTCCCTGCCCACAACCCAATTGATGGATGCCATTGATGCCGGCAATCCGCTGGTTCTCAATGGTCGAACGATCGCATCAGTTGCGGACATCCCGCTTCCCCACGAGTTCTTAAACCAAGATCTCCTAGCCCAGCTGTACCCTGGTTTCGGGGCAGGCATTTCAGCCTTCTTCACTGGAAACTGGGCGGCCTACAGCGATTTTCTGACCTTCAAAGGAGGCCTGAATCCGGTTACCGGCAGCCTCTGGATGACTGACATCGCCCATCACCATTTGGCGATTGCCGTTCTCTTCATTGTT
>JBIIRU010000195.1:0-5420 GCA_044341355.1 Cyanobium sp.
TTCACTACCACTTTGCTGCCCCTCCCATGGCCCACAAGAAAGGCACAGGCTCCACCCGCAACGGCCGCGACTCCAACTCCAAGCGATTGGGAGTCAAGGCCTATGGCGGCGAAACAGTAACTGCTGGTTCGATTCTGATCCGCCAACGCGGCACGGCCGTCATGCCTGGGGTCAATGTCGGCCGCGGTTCTGACGACACCCTGTATGCCCTTGTGGACGGCGTCGTCAACTTCGAATCGATCAAACGGGGGCTGCGCAACCGCAAACGCATCAACATCGCTGTCGCCTGAGCTGGCTGCTCTCCCCTGCGGATTTCTGGTCCTCGACAAGCCCCGGGGACCCACCTCCCATACCTGTGTGAACCAGGTACGCAGGGCCTATGGGCTCAAGAAGGTTGGTCATGGCGGCACCCTCGACCCTGCCGTCAGTGGGGTTCTTCCCATAGCCCTGGGGGCGGCCACCCGCCTTCTGCCCTACCTGCCGGGACTCAAGGCCTACGAAGGCACTATCCAGCTGGGGCTGCGAACCAGCAGTGATGACCTCGAAGGCGAAGTGGTGCAACAGTCTCCCGTTCCTGTACTGACGCTTGAGCGGCTTGAAAACCTGCTCGATCACTTCAGGGGAACCCATCTGCAGTGCCCTCCCCGAGTCTCTGCAGTTCATGTCAATGGCGAAAGGGCCTATGCCCTGGCACGACGGGGAGAAGTGGTGCACCTGGAGGCCAGGAGCGTCACCCTGCACGAACTCAGCCTGCTGAACTGGAATCCGGTCCTGGGTCAGATCTCCCTGCGCGTCCGCTGTTCCGCTGGCACCTACATTCGCGCCCTAGCCAGGGATGTGGGCGCACACCTGGGCTGCGGTGGCGCCCTGGCCCAGCTCCGCCGCAGCGAAGCCCTCGGATTCAGCCTCGACCAGGCCGTCCCCCTCGATAGCCTCAATCAGGACCCCAGGCCTCCGCTTCTGGATCCCCTGCTGGCCCTGCCCCACCTTGGCCGGCGCCAATTGACTGCAGCCGAAGAGCTGGACTGGAGCTGTGGGCGCCGCCTCTCGGCAGCAGCCAACCACCTGGAGGACGAAGCCGTGGCCGTTCTAAACCAGGAGGGTCGGCTCGCCGGCATCGCCCGAGCCGTGGCCGGCGACCAGCTCCAGCCCCGGCTGGTGTTTCAAGCGGAGAGCTGAGCTGGCCCAAGGGAATACCCGCCTGGCAGGATTTTCGCTGCAGGAAGTCCACCTGTCCGCCCACCGTTTTCCCCGCTTCTGATGGCTGGCCATAGCAAATGGTCCCAGATCAAACGCACCAAAGCAGTTGTCGATGCCAAGCGCGGCGCTGTGTTCACCCGCTTGGGTCGGGAAATCATGGTGGCGGCGAGGGGTGGCGCCGATCCAGCCGGTAACTTCCAGTTGCGCACTGCGATCGAAAAAGCCAAGGCCGCTGGTGTGCCCAATGCCAACATCGATCGGGCAATCGCCAAGGGTGCGGGCTCCAGTGGCGCCGACGCTGAACTCTTTGAAGCGGTGCGCTACGAGGGTTATGGGGCGGGAGGGGTGGCTGTTTTGGTCGAAGCCTTCACCGATAACCGCAACAGAACAGCCGCGGATCTGAGGCTGGCCTTCGGCAAGCAGGGAGGCAATCTCGGCGAAACCGGCTGCGTCAGCTATCTCTTTGTGCAGCGATCAGTAGTCCGTGTCGACCTGGCCAGTTGTAAAAGTGATGATGAAGAAGCGTTTGTGGAACTCCTGCTCGCCCTGGAGGAAGCAGGTGGTCCTGCCGTGCTGAGCTGGCAGATAGAGAAGGATGGGGCCGAAGTCGTTGGCGAATTCGCCGACCTCGAAGCCCTCCAAGATGGTTTGAGACGCCTTGGACTTGAGGTAAGGGAATGGGAGCACCGTTGGATCCCGGTCACGCCCTGTCACCTGGAGAGCACCGAATCCGTGCGGGCCTGTATGCGCATGTTGGAAATGATCGAAGACCTGGACGACGTACGCAGCGTCGTCAGCAACCTGGAGGTGGATGACAGCCTGCTGGAGCAGATTCTCGAGGCCCATAGCTGAGTCAGGGGCAGGGCGCCCCGAGGTGGTTAACGCCCAAGGGCAGCCCCATCAGCCACGACAGTCACATCCGGGTGAACCTGAAGCCAGCTCGCGGGCAGATCGGCGGTTGGGGACTCCTCAAAGGCGCGGCGCAGCACCGCAGCTTTGGCCGCACCGGTGGCAACCAATAAAATCCGTCGCGCCTTGAGAATCTCACTGAGGCCAAGGCTGATGGCCTGATCTGGCACCTGGGCCGGATCGCCCCCAAAGGCAAAAGCATTGGCGTTTCGGGTGCTGGCGGTGAGAGCGACACAACGGCAGACCACCTCGGGACCACAGGGGGGTTCGTTGAAACCAACATGGCCATTGGCTCCGATGCCGAGGATCTGGAGCCCCAGACCTCCCTTGCTCGCCAGCAGGGAGGCGTAACGCAGGGCCTCAGCGGCCGGATCACCCCCATCGCCACGGGGCAGCAACACGGACTCCGCATCAAGCTGCAGGGGAGTCACCAACTGGGCTGCCATGGTGGCAGCAAAGGAACGGGGGTCCTTGGGCGACAGTCCCACATATTCATCGAGATTGAAGCTGCACCATTGGCGACGAACCCTTTGGCGCTCGGCGGCAGAGCGCTGGGCGAATTGGCGGGCCAAGGCGCCATAAACCGGTTCCATCGTGCGTCCTGTGGCCAGCCCCACCGGCAGACCGGGATCGGCCAACCTGGAAGCCAACAGCCAGTGGGCCACCTGCTCCCCCACGGCCTCGGCGTCGGCGAGACGGCGGATCTGCACTGAACGGGGGCCCCCTTCAAGGATTGCCATGCCCAGAGTTGCCTGGCCTGGGACCCGGGCGGAAGGCTCAGAGAGATCGGAGGCCCAGTTCGGCTCCTTGGTAGTAGTGACGCAAGATCTCTGCATGGCTTTTACCCCGCAGGGCCATGCCGTAGGCCCCCCATTGACTCATTCCTACTCCATGGCCAAAGCCATGGCCGATGGCCATCAAAGTGGGCGCAGCAGCCGGCTGGACCGACCCCGAGAGCCCGGCGGCAGGAGGCAGGGGTGGTGGTGGTGGAGGCAGGCGGAACCGGAACCCGGGGGACGGCCTTGGGGCCGGGGCGGGCTCCGCAGTTGCCGGTTCCACGGCATCACTGGCCGGAGCGACCGCTATGGCCATCGCCTGGGGCTTGGCTGGAGCCAGCGGCTGGAAGCGCACCAAGGTGCTGCGCAAGCCGAGCCGACGCCTCAATTCGGCGCCGCTAACCACCAGCTGGCCCCCGGGGCCCGTGACACGGGCTTGGCGGATGCGCCCGGAGGTAGAGGTGACCAAAGGCTCGATGGCGGTTACACCGTCGATTTCTACAAAGGCGCGACGCAGTTCCTGGGGCTCAAAGGGCTTGGTCCAATTACGCACAGGACTGACCTGGTCGAAATCGGGGACGCTAGTGAGATAGGGAAGTTGACGATTCCAGATTTCACCACTGTTTTCGGTATTGCCACCACTACAACTGTGGAATACGGCATCAATCAGACGGCCACGATAGAGCAACACCTGGCCATTGGTCTGGGCGACAGCCTGGCGGGTCGAAGTCGTTTCCGCCCCGACCCCCTTATACACTTGGCTCGCCACAGTGGCCTGAAGATCAAAAAGTTGACCGGGTCGCCGTTGGGCCATGGCATAGGTGCGAGCGGCAATCGCCTGGGCCCTCAGCGCGGCCAAAGGCCATTTGGCCGGCATCTCACTGCCCACCACACTCGGCAGATAACTTTCGAGGCCAATGAAATTAACCGCCTGCAGGCGATCTCCCCAAGGCACGACCCGTAAACGGCCGCGATACTGAGCCGCTCCTAGGGGCACCAGGCCACCCGGGGTGGCACTTTCGACCCAGACCTCTGGCAGCTCGCCCGCCAACGCGGGCGCAACGGTGGCCAGGGAGGCCGGCCGGCTGGCGTCCCTGGCAAAGGGCCCTGATGGCACCCCCGGTGTCGAGCTGGATCGCTCCAGGATCACCCCCCTGGCCCCAGATCGCAGTCTCAAACTTTGGCCAGGGGCAAGGACATACAGCAGCTGTCCCCGAGCATCACTCAGCCTGAGGCCCGTGCCAGCGGCACCAAACTCAATGGTAGGGGCCGCCCGCACAAGAATTCTCAAGACGGGATCTGTCCCCACAGGTCGTGCCGGCGCCGCCCACACCAGGGCCAGGGGAAGGGCTAAGGCGTGACTCCAACGCCAGCTAAGAAGACAAGCCATAGCTGGATCGAACAAGGCATGCCATTGTGCCTCCCATGGGTCCTGCCTGCCATGGCCCGTGGCAACATGCGCCCCTTGGGCAGCACAGACGTGCAGGTCACCTTTCTCGGCACCAGCTCCGGCGTTCCCACCCGGGGCCGCAACGTTTCGTCGGTGGCCGTGCGCCTGCCGCAACGGGCCGAGCTCTGGCTATTTGACTGTGGTGAGGGCACCCAGCACCAGTTTCTGCGCAGTGACCTCAGGGTCTCCCAGCTGCGGCGAATCTTCATCACCCACATGCATGGAGACCATATCTTTGGCCTGCCTGGGCTGCTGGCCAGCCTGGGGCTGGCGGGCCGCTGCCCCGGGGTCGATCTCTACGGACCCGATCCTTTGCGCGATTACCTGGAAGGGGTCCTGAGGACATCCTCAACCCGCATTGGCTATCCCCTCAGGAGCCACCGGGTCCGCCAGGCCGCCCATAGCGGTGAAGTCCTGCTGGACGATGGGGACTTGAGCGTGCGCTGCACGCCCCTCAACCATCGGATCCCCGCTTACGCCTACCGAATTGACCAGAAGCCGCTGCCAGGACGTTTCGACGTGAACCTGGCTAAGGAATTGGGAATTCCCCCGGGTCCGATCTACGCCGAACTCAAAGCAGGACGGACGGTGACCCTGGAGGACGGTCGGGTGATCCACGGCGAAAGGCTGTGCGGCCCGCCGCGCCCAGGTTGCAGTCTGGTGTACTGCACGGACACTGTCTTCTGCGAAGCGGCGATCGAGCTGTCCCGCGGGGCAGACCTTTTGATTCACGAGTCTACTTTTGCCCATGGAGAGGCGGAGATGGCCATCTTGAAACAGCACTCCACCAGCACTATGGCGGCCCAAACTGCCCTGGCCGCCGGTGTGAAGCAGCTGGTGCTTACCCATCTCAGCCCCCGCTATGTGCAGGGAAATCCGGTGACCCCCGAGGACCTTGAAGCCGAGGCGCGGGCGATCTTTGCCGAGACGCGGGTGGCCCGGGACTTCCTGCGGCTTGATTTGACCCCAGGGGGTGAAGCCGATATTGACAGTGACCCCCACGCGGACTGAGCCTGCAACAGTTCACCTGGATCGCGACCAGTGCACCCACGGGCCGTGATACAAGGTCTCAGTCGCGGTCTAAC
>JBIIRU010000196.1:0-5416 GCA_044341355.1 Cyanobium sp.
AAGCGTGAGAGAAAAGGCGGGCCCCCGTGAGATCGCCTGCGGTGACAAGCTATTCCCACTAGCCGGAACCATTCCGGGTTTGATGGGCGGATCCGCCTATAAGGGTTCGCCGTGTTACAAAAGGTCGGCAGGGCTGCACACGCCCAGCGGGCCTCGGTTAAGTACATGCGTGTAGATCATTGTGGTTTTTATATCGCTGTGCCCGAGTAATTCCTGAATAGTGCGTATATCTTGACCTCGTTCTAATAGGTGGGTGGCAAATGAATGGCGAAAGGTATGGCTCGTGGCAGGTGTGTTGATTCCAGAGGCGAGCACCGCCCGGCGCACGGCTTTTTGAACCAAGCTGGGATCAAGGTGATGGCGCCCCTGCTCACCGGTGTTGGGGTTTTGCCAGCGATGTTGTTGTGGAAACACCCATTGCCAGCCCCACTCCACCGGTGCATGGGGATACTTTCGCCCCAAGGCGTGGGGTAGCCGCACTCTCCCATAGCCCTCGGCAAGGTCCTGGCGATGCAGAATTCGCACCTCCTCCAGATGGAGCTTGAGCTTCTCTCCCACTCGCGCAGGCAACATCGTGCGCCGATCCTTCCCGCCTTTGCCATGGCGCACAGTGATCTGCGAACGCCGAAAATCAAGGTCATGGACCCGTAGTCGCAACGCCTCCATCAAGCGCAGCCCTCCCCCGTACAGCACCCCAGCCACCAAGGCCTCCGCCCCATCCAGCCGCGCCAGCACTGCTCGTACCTCCTCGACGGTCATCACCACTGGCAGCCTGGGGCGGGTTCGAGCGCGTATCAAACCCTCCAGATCCAAATCGCTCTCCAGCAACTCTCTGTAGAGAAACAGCAGTGCTGACAGTGCCTGGTTTTGGGTCGACGCGCTCACGCGGAGCTTCACGGCCAGATGGGTGAGAAAAGCATTCACCTCCGCGCTGCCTAACTCACGCGGATGGCGCAGGTCGTGGAACCGCATGTACCGCCGTAGCCACTGCTCATACGTAGCCACCGTGCGGCGCGCGTAGTGGCGGGCCTGAAGTTCCTCGCGATAGCGCTGGACCAGCCCAGGAGGGCGTGTGGGATTCGACATCAACAATCACCTGAACACCCTTACAGGGTTCCCCACCATTCCCATTTACGTGAGAGGCAATTTTGGCTAGAGAGCGGCGGCCCTGTCTGCTTGAGCTGATAGGGCAGAAGCCATTCCCAGAGAGCTATGCCCCTGTCCTGCCGATAGGGTTACCCCCGCCCAGTCCCCTGCCCAGCCACCAATCACCCGTGAACCCCGCGCCGCCCCCAGCAAACTCCGACTGGGTTTCAACCGGCCATCTCCCCACGACATCCGTGGTGCAGCAACTGGTTGATGGCGCCCATCAACGCTTTGCGGCCGTGGGTGAGGGCGATGTCGCCTCTTACATTCCCGCCCTGGCGGCAGCCAACCCGGATCACTTCGGCATCTGCATCGCCGCCAGCGACGGCCAGTTGGTTGCAGCGGGGGAATCCGAGCAGCCCTTCAGCATCCAAAGCATCTCGAAGCCCTTTCTGTTTGCTTTGATCTGCCAGGCGATCGGCGAAGACGCGGCCAAAGAGAAACTGGGAGTGAACAGCACCGGCCTGCCGTTTAATTCGGTGTTGGCGGTGGAGCGCAGTGGCGAGGGGCTCTCCAACCCGATGGTGAATGCGGGGGCCATCGCCGCCACCAGCTTGGCGCCGGGGGATTCCGCCGCTGCCAAGTGGGCCTTCATTGAGGCGGGCTTCTCCCGGTTTGCCGGCCGGCAGTTGGAAATTGATCAAATTGTTTATGACTCAGAACGGGCCACAAACCAAAGCAATGTTGGTATCGCCACCCTGCTGAGCGCCCAGGAGCGCCTCTGGTTTGATCCCGAAATCTCCACCGATCTCTATACCCGCCAGTGCTCCTTGAGCATCACGACGCGGGACCTGGCCCTGATGGCCGCCACCCTGGCCAATGGCGGTCGCCAGCCCGTTAGCGGCGTTCAGGTGGTCGATCCGCTGATCTGTCAGCACGTATTGGCGGTGATGGTCACCGCCGGTTTGTATGAAACCTCCGGAGACTGGCTCTATGACACCGGCCTGCCCGGTAAGAGCGGTGTCTCCGGCGGCATGATCACCGTCGCCCCCGGCAAGGGCGGCTTGGCCACCTACTCACCGCCCCTGGATGCGGCCGGCAACAGCGTGCGGGGCCAACTCACCGCCCAATTTCTCTCCGAGCACCTGGGCCTGAATCTGTTTGCCTCCAGACCAGCGGCCTAGGAGACAGCCTGGGGCTCACAGGGGCTGGGGCGTGCCCGTGCCTGGCACGCCCATGCCGGGCTTGCTACGCATGGGTCGCCACTGGGGCACGGGCAGTCCATTGCGCTGCAGCAGGTCGCGCATGCTGGCCATGTGCTGGGTGCGTTGGCTCTGCATCGCCTCCCGTTCCTGACGCATGCAATCGCTCAGGGCATCGGCATTGGCGGCGGCAGTCAGGCAGCGGCGTCCCTTTTCGAGGATGGCGATGCGGGCCTGGTGGTCTTGAACGGCGAGGCTGCGCTGCTCTGGGAAGATCTTCTGGCGTTGTTCGGGGGTGAGGCGTTGGGGCCGTTGTTGGCGGATCCCTTGAACGCTGGGGGCTGCGCCGGGCTGGGTTGCCGGTTGGGGGGTTAGCGGTTGGGCGACGGGCTGGGCCAGGGCGGGGGTGGCAGTAACCAGGCCCAGGCCCAGGCCCAGGGCCAGGCTGAGGCGGCGCAGGGAGCCGGGGCGCCGCAGAGAAAGGGAAGGGAGGGTCATGGGAGAGGGGCTAAGCCCTGGGTGACAACACCATCCTGCGAAGCAGATCGGACTGAGTTGCAACTGGCCAGCGCCAAGGTGTGACCAGATGTGACTGGCCCCATCAAGGCCGCGTCAGGGAGCGGCCCTTGAGCACCACAGCAAAGCCGCCCTGGATGGGCGCCAGGCGTTCCAGGCCGCCGCCATGGGTCTGGGCGATCCTCGCGGCGATTGCCATGCCCAGGCCGCTGTGGCCCACCCCCGAGCGGGCCGGATCGAGCCGTTGGAAAGGCATCAGGGCCCGCTCCCAGTCGGCCTCAGCAATGCCAGGGCCAGCGTCCCAGACTTCGATCGCAAAGCCCTCCTGCCCGATCGATCGCAGCACCAGGCGCAGCGGTGGCTGGCCATGGATAGCGGCGTTATCGAGCAGGTTGGCAATGGCGCGGGCCAGGGCAATCGGCTGCACGCAACGCTCCATCGCTTCGAGCTCAAGCTGCACCTGGTCCACCCCATTGGCGGCCTCGGCCACCAGGGCCTCCAGGGGCACCAGCACAGGTTCTTCCTGGGATTCGGCCCCTATAAATTGCAGAAACTGGCTGGTGATGCGCTCCAGGGCCGCCAGATCGGCCTCGGCCCGGCGCCGTTCGTCGGCGACAAGGGGGCCGTTGCTGGCCAAGCGCAACCGCAGGCGCGTCAGGGGACTGCGCAGGTCGTGGGCCAGGCCGGCGAGCATGGTGCGGCGCTCCCGGTTGGTGGCTTCAATGCGGTTCAACATGGCGTTGAAGCGCTGGGTCAGGCGCCGCACGGCCGCGGTGCCGCCAGAGGCCACCAACGGGGGCTGGGGCAGATCCGAATCCAGCCCGACCTTGGCCAAAGCTCCCTCCAGGCGCCGCAGGGGGCGCTGCACCTCCAGGGCCAAAAACAGCAGCAGGCTGGCCAGGCTGCCGGCGACAAGGGCCAGGGAGGTCAGCTGGGGATCGGGAGGCCAGCCATGGCGGGGGGCGATGGGGGCGAAGAGCCAGACGGTTTCCAGGGGCGATTGGAGCTCGACCCAGGCGCCGCGGCCGGGACTCCGTGTTGGGGCGCTTGGCCCGGAAGGCCAGACCAGGGGGCAATGGGACAAACGGCGGCAGAGATCGTTGCGGAGTGCTTCGGCTTGCTGGCGCAGGGCGAGGGGCGCCGGCTGGCCGGGGCTGGCGGCGGCCGGGGGGCGGGGGCCCACCGCCAGGCGCATGTTGCTGAGATCGGCGAGGGCGGCCGGGCTGAAGCGTTCGAGGCCCAGTTCAGCCAGCAGAACGTTGCCGGCCACCTGGGTGGCGAGCTGGCGGCGCTGCTGCTGCTCCAGCCGCTGGGCCAGCAGCAGTTGCAACAGCAGCAGGGCCAGGGCCGTGAAACCGGCGGTGCTGGCGCCATAGCCAAGCCGGCGCCGCCAGCCAGCCAGCTGGGCGCCAGGCAGGAACTCAGGGGCGAGATCAGGGGTGATGTCAGGCAGTGCGGGGCTGGCCATCGGGCACGAAGACATAGCCATACCCCCAGACGGTTTGCACGAAGCGGGGGCGGGCTGGATCGGGTTCGATCAACTTGCGCAACCGGGAAATCTGTACATCCATGCTGCGGCTATCGGTCTCGCTGCTGGGGCCCCGGGCTAGCTCGATCAAGCGTTCCCGCGAGAGGGGGCGATGGGGGTGCTGGACGAAGCTGGCCAGCAGGGCGAACTCGCCACTGGTGATCGGCACCGGGAGGCCGTCCCGTTCGAGCTGGCGGCTGGCCAGATCAAGGCGGCAATCGCCAAAGCAAAGTGGTTGGGCGGCGGCGGCCTCCGGGCTGCCGGGGGGCAGGGGGTTGCGGCGTCGCAGCACCGCCTCGATGCGGGCGCTGAGCTCGCGGGGCAGGAAGGGCTTGGCGAGGTAATCGTCGGCGCCCTGCTCCAACCCGATGATGCGATCGACGCCATCGGCCCGGGCGGTCAGCATCAACACCGGCAGGGTGTCGCCGGCATCGCGCAGACGCCGCAGCAGGCTGAGCCCGTCCTCGCCGGGCAGCATCAGATCAAGCACCAGCAGGTCGGGTCGTTGACCCTGGAGGCGGGCCAGCAACTGCGCCCCGTCCTGGAGGGTGCGCACCTCGTAGCCCAGATCACCCAGGTAGGTGGCCAGCATGCGGCGCAGTTCCGGATCGTCATCCACCACCCAGACCCGTGGCGCAGCGGCCATCGACTAGGGCTGCAGGGCGCGGCGATCAGAGACGACCCGCACCAGCTTGGAGGCGCTGATCACCCCCTTGGGATGGACCAGCAGCACGGCCCAAGTCTGGGAGCCGGGGCTGAGGGGGGCCTGGACCGACTTGAACAGGCCGCCGCCCCAGAGGGTGGATAGCTCAAGGTTGGGGCTGGACTGGGTTGCGACCTGCTCGGGGCTGACCGCTGCCAGACCGCCGGCGAGCAGGGCCCCATCAAGTGGTTCGTCAAAGATCACGTCGACGTCGTAACGCTGGCCGGTGAGCACCACATCTGGAATCTGCACGGTGATGCTGGGGGATTGCTCGCCACTGCGCAGCAGGGACAGCTCCCGCAGCACGGTCTGGCCGTTGATGCGCTGGCCATCACTTGTCAAGGCCAGCTGTTGTTCGGATTGGAGCCGGTAGGTGGCGCC
>JBIIRU010000013.1:0-18576 GCA_044341355.1 Cyanobium sp.
AGGACGGTGATCGGGTCGAGGCCTACCGCCTGGTCACCCAACGCCGCACCCTGGCTGGCTAAGGCACTTGAACCCGCGCGCTGAGCCGGTTTTGTGGCTCCAACTGGTCTCCCTTGGGGTGCTGCCCATGGAGGCCCTGTTGCTGTTGCTGCTGCTCGCAGGCCAGGACCCCGGACCCTGGCCTAGCCTTGAGAGGCTGTTGTGCTGGATGCTCGGCGCCCTGGCGCCAGCCTTGCTGCTTTGGCGGCGTCCAGCCGATGTCTGGTCGCTGCTGTTGCTGCGAACCCCCTTGCGGGGGCGCCGGCCCGTCCAACAGCACCTCAGCAGCCTCCAGGAGAGGTTGACACTTCGCCTCGGCATGGCGTTTGGCACACTGCTCCTGCTGCCCATGCTGTGGTGGATTGACAACCACGCGGCCCTGGCCCATCCCTATTCACCCCTGTCGGCAAGTCCCCGCCTGTTGGCCCTGCTGCTGTCAGCCGCCGTTCTGGCCGTGATGCTGTGGCAATGGCAACAACTGCTTCAATCTCTCTGGTTGCTCAGCCGGCCCAGCGATGCCGTGCCCCTGCTGCCTGCCATGACCAGCGAAACAATGGCCGCACAACGGCTCAGCCTGGGTTTGCCGCTACTGCTTTTGGCCCCTTTTCAAGGGGAAGTCGAAACCCGTCCGCCGTCCCCTCCCCGAACCGCCCCGCCAGCCGCCATCGCCGAGCCAGGCGTCGAGACTGAGCCTTCATGGATCCCTGGGGGGGACATCGCCGACCTCCCGGTTGCGATCCCACCAGAGCAGCCCACCGCAAACGAGAACGGCGAGGCTCTGGATCAAGAGATCGGTTGAGGCCACCTCGGAGCCCGCAGAGAGTCTCAATGCCATCGTGGCCAGCCCAAGACCGGCCGAGGCCAACAAGGCAAACCAGAGGGCCCTGCGCAGACCTCTCCATGGGGTGCGGGCCTCGAGCAGGAGGCGGCGACGTAAATCGGGATCCAGATCAGGACGGGGTGGCAAAGCCATGGCAAAGGAGGGAGGGGGGCGAATGCTAATTTCTTCAGGATGCCGGTGTAGCTCAGTGGTAGAGCAACTGATTCGTAATCAGTAGGTCGCAGGTTCAAATCCAGTCACCGGCTTTTTTCCCACTTTTTCGCACTTTAAAGCCCAAACCATTCAAGACGTATTAGCATTTCATAGCGCCGTGCAAACCAATATTCAGAAATGCGGCTAATCGATAACAGCGAGATAAAAATCAAGCATGAACGGACAGCCGGCAAGAGCATTTCAAACTCACCCAACTGTGCGCAAATTCCAATCCTTGGCCATGAGATTAGCGAACTCAAGCAACAGGAGAGAATTTGACCACTTTTCATCATCGCCATATTGACGGATTGAGGCGGCTTGACCTTCTACCCAGGCACGCCGTCGTCGTGTTCGCGGGCCAGGGCGAGGACTGTTGCGCCAGCTCTGAGCGGGGCCGGCAGATTGGGCGACTCGGGCAGCCCGGCGCCCCCTTCCTGGCCGGACGGTATCTCCAGGGAGGCGGGGCGGGGCGAGCCTGGCGCGATGCGGCCGGTGGGCGCCTTGCGCTCCACGAGTCCAGCTGCTGCGAGACACTGTGGCAATGAATTTTTGGATTGCCTTGGCTTTCCTTCTACGCCAGCTGCGCCGGCGCTGCCGCCAGGGGCTATCGAAGCCCTTGCGCTCGCCTGCGGTAGCCACCGCCCTGGGCAGTTTTCTGCTGCTGACCCCGGGAGCAGCCAGGGCCATCGATGTTTTGCAGATCCGCCTGCCGTTACTCCAAGAAGATTTTTCGGTTCGGATCGCCGAGTTGGTCAGCCCCGATGCCCTCTGGGCGGGAAATAGCGATCTGGCGGAGCTGAACAGAGCCACCAATGGCACCTATGCACTCCGGCTGCAGGAGTTGCTGAACCACCCCCTGCCGATGCAGGACCATCTCGACGCCCCGATGGCCCGCCAGGTCGAGCTGATCTTGAAACGGTTGATTGATGTCGATGGCAACGAAGCCAAAGTATTGGACTCCGAGCCAGTCCAGGTGGGCCTACGCAAACTCATGGCGGAAGGCCGCCAAGCAACGCTGCTGAACCTGCTGCAGGCCATTCCTGGCCACAAAGTCTCGATCCGCCTGGACCGTGCCGTTGCTTTCCTCAGGCAAATCAATCAGAATGACGAAAAGATTACCGCGCTGCTGAAAACGCTTCCCCGCCTGCCGGCGGCGCCCTCGGAGGCTTTGGGGCGAGGCCCTTTCGCCATCACGACCCGGGTGGTGAAGCTGCCCCCCGTTAACGGGAAGGAATCGCTGGAGGTCACCCTTGTGCGCCCGGTAGGCCCGCCCAGCTTGCCCGCCGTCGTCATCTCCCATGGACTATGGGATTCGCCCACCAGTTTTCTCGGTTGGGCGCAACATCTCGCCAGCCATGGAGCGCCGGTATTGCTGCCCCGCCATCCAGGCAGTGACATCAGCCAACAAGCCCAGATGCTGGCCGGCAATGCACCGCCACCCGATCCGCGCGAATTCCTGCGCCGCCCCAGGGATGTCAAGGCTGTGCTGGACGCCCTGGAAAACGGTCAGATTCCCGGGGCAGAAGGCCTCCCGGCCCGGGACCTCACCTTCATCGGCCATTCCTGGGGTGGCACCACCGCTCTCCAGCTGGCCGGCGCCCGCAGCCTCCAGGCCACTCTCTGGCAGGCCTGCAAGAACACCAACAATCCCGAACGCAACCTGAGCTGGGTGCTGCAGTGCACCTTCCTGCCCGCAGCAACGGACGCTTCGCTGGCCGATCCCCGCATCGTGCGTGTCATCGCCGTGAGTCCCCCCCAAGCCCTGGTCTTTGCCGCTGGCCTGGTGGATCTGCAGAAACCGGTGTTATTGATTTCTGGCAGCAGTGACATCGTGGTGCCCGTCCAACCGGAGGCCCTTGATCCCTTTCATCTCTATCCCTTGGACCGCAGCCAGCTTGTGTTGGTTGAGGGTGGCACCCACTTCAACCTGCCAGCCCCTGCCAGCAGCGATGGCGGGCCCCTCCGCGCCCTGCTGCTGTATTGGGCCCAAGGCAAAAGCTTGAATGCCGACGCAGTGGTGACTGATCCTGCAGGTCGGGCCCTGCTTTTGGTTCCCCGCAAGGGGCCGGTGCCTGCCAATCGCTAATCCCAGACCAATGGCCAGCCAAGCTCAAGAAACCATCTTGGTTCTGGGCGGAGGCCTGCTGGGGCTGGCCATTGCCCATGGGCTGGCTCGCCGTGGAGAGTCGGTTCACGTGCTGAGTCGCCGCCGCAGCGAAGCGGCGGGCTTTGTCGCAGCCGGCATGCTGGCCCCCCACGCCGAGGGGCTGCAAGGTCCGTTGTTGGCCCTGGGCCAACGCAGCCTGGAGCTGATCCCCGCCTGGGTCGCGACCATCGAGGCGGACAGCGGTCTGGGTTGCGGTCTCCACCCTTGCGGCATTGTTGTGCCCTTTGCCAGCAAGGCCGAACGGGATGACTACGCCACAGCGCCCTGGGGCTTGCCCCTGGATCGATCGGGGCTGGAGCAGCAGGTGCCTGGCATTGGCAACCCCTGGCAGGCAGGCCTGCTATTTGCCCAGGACGGCCAGATCGACAACCGCCGAGAACTGATGCGCGCCCTGGAGGCCGCCTGTGTCGCCCGGGGAGTGACCTTTGAGGAAGGCAGTGAAGTACTGGAACTGCTCACGGAGTCCAAGCAGCCAGCGGGGTCGGCAGAGCAGGGCAGGGCGCGACTGGCTGGGGTGCGCCTCAGGCGCGCCGACGCCCAGGAACACGGGCTGCCGTGCCAGCGGGCCGTGCTGGCCTGCGGAGCCTGGAGCGCTCGCCTGCTGCCCCAACTGCCCTTGTTTCCAGTCAAAGGCCAGATGCTTTCCATCCAAGGGCCGCGCCACGCCCTGACTCGGGTGCTATTCGGCCCTGGCACCTACATCGTGCCGCGGCAGGATGGGCTGCTGGTGGTAGGTGCCACCAGCGAACCAGAGGCAGGCTTCAGCGCAGGGCTGACACCAAGTGGCCAAAGGCAGCTACAGGAAGGTCTGGAAGACTTGTTGCCCGAGGCCTCAAGCTGGCCGCCGATGGAGCGCTGGTGGGGGTTTCGCCCCTGCACAGCCGACGCGGCGCCATTGTTGGGCGACAGTCCGATTCAAGGGCTCTGGCTGGCGACGGGCCACCACCGCAACGGGGTGCTGCTGGCGGCCGTAACGGTAGAGCTGCTCGTGGGGGCCATACTTGACCAGAACAACAATGACGAACTGATTGCAGCCTTTGGTTGGAACCGGTTTAGACCGGCGACAAGAGAGCAAGCCAGGAAGTGAATAATCTTCAGCGAAGACGGTTGCCTACTTTTGCTTGGAAAACGTCCCTAGATCAGATCAAGAAGACCATAGACATCGACGGGGTCGGGCAACCCTTTGAGGCGATGGCTACCAAGGGGCAACACCCGCACCTGATCGGGTAGTAGCGCCAGCAGCTCGCCGCTGATCAGGATCGGGGTGTCGGGGAACTGGCGGCTGAGGCCCTCCAGCCGGCTGGCCACGATCACACTCAGACCGATCACGGTGAACTCCTGCCGTTGGCTGGAGCCGAGGTTGCCTGCCATCACCTCACCGAAGTGCAAACCGATGCCCTGGCGCAGGGGCGGGCGTCCCGCCGCAACCAGCTCAGCATTGAGCTGGGCCAGGCTGGTCCGCATCGCCAATGCCGCCCGAACGGCCGCCAGGGCTTCGACCTCATCACCGCGGCTACGGGGCACACCGAACTCGGCCATCAGCGCATCACCGATGAACTTGTCGAGCAGTCCGTCCTCGGCGATCACGGCAGCGGCAATTCCTTCAAAATAACGATTGAGCAGGGTGAAAAGCTCCGAGGGCTGCAGATGGGCACCCATGGGCGTGAACTCCACCAAATCGGTGAACAACACCACACAGCGGGCCCTGCTGCCGCCCACCTGGGTCCAGATCGGCCCCGGTTCCCGCAGGATGTCGCGCAGCAGGTTGGCGGAAACCTTCCGGGCCAGGATTTGATGCAAATAGGCACGTTCACGGTTCTCCTGCCTCCATTGGCCCCAGGCCCGCAGGCCACCCCCCAGCAGTGGCGTTGCCATCAGAAAAGTGACCGGCATCAGGCTATGAACAAGGACCCAACCCAGGCCGGAAACCGCAACGCCGGCAACCGCCATAGCCACCGCAATCGCCGCCGTGGCGCCAGCATCGCGGCCCCTGCGCAGCAGCCCGCCCGCCAGCAACGGCCATCCGCCCAAAAGCAACCCCAACCAGGGGCCCGGCATCGCCCGAAAACCTCGCTGCTGCTCCACCGTTGCCAGGGCGGCGGCCTGCACCTGGGCTCCGCTCTGGGGACCGAAGGGAGTTTCCTGCTGGTCGCCCAGCTCCGGCGCCGTGGCCCCGATCAGCACTGTGCGGCCCCGCCAGAAGCCTTGCGGCTGTTTGAGCACCTGCCAGGCGGACACCTGGTGCAAGCGGCGGGCCGGACCACTGAAATCGATTCCCACAGGAGCCTCCGACATCGGCCGACCTGCCGCCACATCGGCTAGCGATGCCGGGTGGGGTGGGCCGAAATCGGCCAGGCTCTCCTCAAGCCAACGGCGGCCAGGAATGGCCTGAACCAGACCTTGAGGACTGAGCAACAGGGCTGTGAGTCCGACCCTGGGGAAGGAATAAAGCGGCATCTGGAGGTGGGCCTGCTCCAGCTGCCCCTGCTCGCTGGTTCCATAGGACGCGGCAAGCACAACCCGCTGCCGCCAGGGCGCCAAGCGCCTTTGGAATGCGGCGTCATCGGCAGGGCCATAGCGACTGGGCCCAGCCATCACGATGTTGAACACAACCTGCCGCGCACCGCGTTCCAGCACGGCGGCCGCCAGGTCAGCCTGGAGCTCACGGGACCAGGGCCAGGGGCCCATGCGGCGCCACAGAGGTGAGGCGCGGCGCTCCGCTGCCGTAAGCAACTGATCAAGGGCCAGGGAATCGGCATCCACCGCCAACAGCACCGGATCCACCGGCGCGGGCCGCTGCCCCCGCAACTGGAAAAAGAGCACGCTCCACTGGGAATCAACACTGCCCAGCCAGGGACTGAGCAACAACGGCAGGCCGAGGGCCAGGCTCCAGATCAACCCCCGGCTCACCGAGGCGACGGGCTGACGGCGTTGGCCGGCAGGGGTTTTAGACCCAGCTCCCGCTCGATCACAGGCAAGGTTTCCATGGGGGTTTCGAAGCCATTGAGGAGAATGCTTTGGGTGCGCCGGGCAGTTGCTTCCTCAAGGCTGAGGCGACGCGGCGGCAGCCAGGATCCCTGTTCAAACACCACCTGCTCACCGCTGTGCAGCTCAAAGCGTTGGCCGGTATCTGCCGTCACCGTCACGTGTCCTTCCCAGCTGAACACCTTCAGCGCCTCTGGCGTGGAGTCGATGAACACCGTGGTACCCATGATCGAAGCGGTGCCAACCCGCGTGCGGATCTTCAATGGTGAACCACCCCCCTTCGAGCCCGGATTCACCCAGGCGATGATCAAGCCGCTCTCCAGATCCAGCCCATCGGCGCCGAGACGGGCCACGGCATCGCCGCCGAGGCGAAAGCTGCGACCATTGGCCAATTGAACCTGCATCCGGCCTGGCTTCTGGGTTCGCAACAGGGAGCGGGTTGCCAGCACCTGGCCAGGCCGGGCCTGGTCTTCCGAACCGCCGGGAGGCTTGGTGAAGGCAGGTCTGGAGGGAACCTCTACCACCCGGGGCAAGGCGGGTGCGGCGCTGGCTGCGGCGGCGATGCCCAGCAGCAAGGCCATAGCCAGGCCCAAGGACGCCCCAGCAGCGAAGCAACGAAGCGCTGGTGGCATGGAGGGTGCAGCCATGACGTGGTTCAGGCTGGCGATAGAGACGGGAAGCGCCAGCAAAGCCCACTTTGGAGCAATAGAACCTGGTGAGCGGCAGCGGCGAAAGGGATTTAACCCGGATCTAAACCAGCAGTCCACGCTTGCGCAGGGCCTGGGGATCGGCGATCCTCATCCCCTGGGTGTCAACTTTGACGATGCCGCGCTCGCGCAAATTGGCCAATGTGCTGGAGGTGGTTGGCCGTGCCAGACCAGCCATGGTCGCCAGCTCCCGCTGGGGCAGGGGAGGGATTGGGGCGAGGGGATCATTACCTCGCGACGCGGTCAGGGCAAGGTCCTGCAAAACCGCCAGCAAACGGGTGGTGGCGTCTGCCCTTTGCAACAACAGGCGGGCATGGCTGGCTCTCAACCGCACAGCCAGCATACGGGCCAGTTCCAAAGAGACCTGGGCATCATGGAGCACCAACTCCCTGAACAGACCGGCCCGCAATTTCACGGCCACCAGAGGCGTCAGCGCCACCACATCGGCGTTGCGTAGACCATGCGTCAGAACCGCCATCTCCCCCATCAAGTCGCCAGGACCCAGCAGGGCGATCACCACCTCTTCGCCATCGGCCGAGAACGATCTCACCTTGGCCAGCCCTTCCTGAATCACCAGGACCGCTTCTCCCTCGTCCTGCTGGATGAGCAGGACTTGATCAGCGTCAGCCTCCAAGGGGATCTGACCGGATACCAACGCTTCTGCCTGGGCCGCCGGCAGGTGGGCAAACAGGGATACGGTTTGGAGATCGGCCGCCGTGAGAGGGGACGCCACGGGGCCCTCAGCCCTCCGAACGCCAACCCTGATCGGCCGGCGTCCAGTCGCTCAGCTCGGCGGGGCTGAACCACAGGCTGATCTCAAATTCGGCGGTTTCGGGAGCATCGGAACCGTGGATCACATTGCGGCCAATGTTCACCGCCAAATCACCGCGGATGGTGCCGGGTTCGGCATCCAGGGGTTTGGTGGCGCCGATCAGCTTGCGAGCGCTAGCGATCACGCCATCCCCTTCCCACACCATCGCCACCACCGGGCCGCTGGTGATGAAGTCCACCAGACCGGCAAAGAAGGGGCGCTCACGGTGGACGCCGTAGTGGCTTTCGGCCAGCTCGCGGCTGGGGGTGAGCTGCTTGAGTCCCACCAACTTGAAGCCCTTGCGCTCAAAGCGGCCCAGGATCTCCCCCACCAGCCCCCGCTGCACCCCGTCGGGTTTGATAGCGATGAAGGAGCGTTCGGCGGCCATGGATTCAGGTGCTGAAGGGTTTAATGGCCATCGTCTGCGCTGGGGTGGCCGGTTGGCAAGGTAGACGGGCACCTGGGGCTTCAGCGACTCGTCTGCAGCGCCCGCCCCAGCAGTGCGCTGATCAACTGAACGCGGGTCTTGACGTTGTATTTGACGCGGATGCTCTTGCCGTAGTCCTTGACGGTATGGATGGAGATTCCCAGGGCATCGGCGAAGGCGACATCCGACAACCCTTTGAGCAGCAGCACGAGGATTTCCTGCTCGCGGGGGGTGAGCGATTGGGGAGATTCGACAATCGCTTGCGGCGTCCGCATGCGGGCGCGAGCGCGACTGGAGACGTAACTCTTGCGGTTGGCGGCCGCCAGCAGCGACTGCATTCACCTCCAACTCAGGCTGCAGTCGGGCAAAGAGCCAGCGCCACCAGGAGGGGGGCCCGGGGAGCGGCCATGCAGCCCCCCCTCACCGAGCCGAGCCGCCTCACAGCCGTCACGGCCCGAAGGGCCCAGGGACCCGGCGATAGAGAGACCTGTGGGTAGAATTTGATTAGATTTTCTACGCCTGCAAGCCATAGGCATGAACATCAAGGACCCGCTGGTTCATGCCATGGCCCGCGAATTGACCGAGCATCGGGGCACCATCGTTACCGACGCCGTGCGCCAAGCCCTTCGCGCCGAACTCGATCGCTGCCGCACCGCCGCGCCAGGCCAACAAGAGGCGGCCCGGCGGCAGGCGCTGCTATAGCTGCTCAACCACTGCCGCGAGCCCCCCCTGGCCGGATCAACGCAGCGGCGCCGAACTCCAGGCGGAGCTCTTCGACGAAACGGGGCTACCCGCCTGAGCGGCCTTTTCAACTAATCCGCGATGGTGATCGACACCTCCGCCCTGCTGGCGTCGGCCGACATCACCACCGTGCCGCTGGGGGAGTCTCATATGCACTGGGCGCCTGTGGGCTGGGGCCGCTTCGGCAAGGGGCAGCACCGGGCAGCCCTCAACTTCGGCGACTGCTTCAGCTATGGCCTGGCCATGGCCCTGGAGGCACCCCTGCTGTTCAAGGGTGCCGACTTCGCGGCCAGCGATGTTCAGTGCGCACTAATATGCGCACACAAACGGCTCTGGCGCATGCGCACCACCCTGGAGCTGCCGGATCCGCTGTTCGCACGCCTGAAAGCCCGGGCGGCCAGTGAGCGTGTGACCCTCAAGCATTTGCTGCGCAGCTACGTGGAGCAAGGGCTCAGCGCCGCACCCGAGTGCGCCCGGCTGACACGCTCCGCGGCCACGCTGCCGCGCTTGGAGGGGCCCGTGGCCATCGAGGATCACCAGCTCAGCAACACCGACCTGTTCGAGCTGCTCGATCCATGAGCACCACCGCCGACCTGCCGGATCTGAATGTCTGGTTGGCACTGACCTGGCCCGAACACAGCCATCACCAGCACGCCGTTCGGTACTGGGAACAGCAGGCCGCAGCACAGGTGCTCTTCTGCACAGTCACCGCTCTGGGGCTGGTGCGCCTGGTGTGCCAGCCGAAACTGATGGGCACGGCTGTCAGGAACGCTGCCGAAGCCTCCGCCCTGCTGGAAGCCCTGTGCCAGCAGCCTGGCGTGAAGCTCGCCGAGCCGGAGCACAACGGCTGGGAAGTGTTTCACCAACGGCTGCGGGGCGCTGAGTTGCCGGCCCGACTCTGCACCGATGCCCATCTGGCGGCCCTGGCGATCGCCAATGGCTGGCGACTGGTGAGTTTCGATCGCGATTTCGAACGGTTTGAAGGCCTGGAGAGGCTGCTTCTGCCCTGACCCTCATTGAGGTGGGCCATCACCAATGGAGAGCCCGCCCCCCAAGGCAAGGGCAAAACTCCGCCTTAAGCTGAGGCAAGCCCCGTAGCCGGGCCCATGCTCGCCCCCCACAGCCCTCTCAGCCTGCCGGAAACGCTCACTGGCAGCCTGCGGCTCACGCCCGAGCAATTCGCCGAGTTCTGCGCCGCCAATCCGGACGCGGTGCTGGAGCTGTCCGCCGATGGCTCCCTGATCACCATGACCCCCACCGGTGGCGACACGGGTGCCCGCAACAGCACCCTGGCGTTTTTGCTGCAGCTGGCCATCAGGAGCAGTGGCCTGCCCCTGAAGCTGTTCGACAGCTCCACGGGTTTCCGGCTGGGCGATGGCTCCGTGTTGAGCCCCGATGCGGCCCTGGTGAACCTAGACCGCTGGCAGACTCTTGATGAGGTGGAACGGCGAAGCTTCCCGCCCCTCTGCCCGGACCTGGTGGTGGAGCTGGCAAGCCCGAGCGATGGGACACCCCGCGGACTCACGGCCCTGCGCCGCAAGCTCACGGCCTACCAAGCAAATGGGGCCAGCCTGGGCTGGCTGCTGATCCCCGAGCAGCGGGCGGTGGAAATCTGGGGGCCGCTGGCAGGCCCTGCCAAGAGCCCCCGCCGGATCGAGCCCGCCGCCCGTTTGGATGGGGCGCCCCTGTTTCCGGGGCTGGTGATCGATCTGGAGGAGATCTGGACGGGCTGAGGGATAGGGAGGTCCCCCTACGGCAGCACCGGCGCCTGCCGGGGCGGCGGGGTGCTGCGCCGGGCGCTCACCGCAAAACCCATCGCCAGCAGCGGCGCCAGCAGGCTCTCCTTCATCAGCACCTCGATGGGTACCTGCGGACCGGCCTGTTTGAGCAGGCTGGTTTCCTGCGTCTTGATCTGGCTGAGCAGATCGGCCTTCAGGGCCGGCAGGCTTTGGCGCTGATCCGCCGCCGAGAGGGGCGGCGCCTGGATAGCGGCGAGCTGGTTCTTGAGCTCGGCGATGGTGCCGAAGCGCTACATCGCCTGGCGGAACTGGTCCAGGCCGGCCTGCTGCACCCGCCCAGCGCGATAGGCCAGCGACTAAGCCACCTCCAGACCCCGCCAGGCGGCCAATCCCTGGAGGGGAAGGAGCAGCAGGCGGCGGGACTGATGCCACACCGATTGGGGTTCGAGCGCTGCCGCCATGGGCAGCAGCAGCACCGCCAGCAACGCCAGAAAGCCATTGGTGCAGAAGGCCCCGGTAGAAGCCAGCAGCCAGAAGGGATCGGCGAGTTTGGGGTGCAGCAGTGGCAGCGCCACCGCCAGCACAAACATCACCAGCAGGGCATTGGCCGTTCCGGCGGCGAGCGCCACCAGCCGCTGGCGCTCGCCCTCAGACAGGTAACCCTTCCACCGCCCGCCTTCAGGCCCGGGGCAGGGCGTAGTCGAGGGCACCCGGCGCCAGCTTTATGGTCTTCCTCAGCTTGCGGCTGAAGCCGAAGGCGGCAGCGGCGCCGAGTAAAGGCAGAGGGGCTGGGGCTGGGGCAACCTGAGTTGCAGTTGCATACATGAAGCTTACGTTGTACGCCGTCCCCCCAGGAATTGGGTATGGGTTTGGCTCGACGGTCAACGTACTTGGGTTCCAACGATAGTTTTGCAAACGGTCAGTGCCGGAAACATTTATGCTCGTGTATGAGAAAAATGGACCCCTAGATATGCCCTGTTGATCAAATAAACCCAGCTGGTCTGTGACTGCGCTCGCGAAGTTTTGAGCCAGTGATGCGCTCCCATACCAAGGCATCACGCCACCATTGGCCGCAGTTTCAAATTTGCTGGTGTTGTTGTTGTAGCTCTCGGTGAACGTGGTCACGTCGTACTGCACACCGCCCACATTCACAACAAAGGCCTGGGCGGAACCCGGGCTGAGGCTGATAGCCGCCAGGGCCGCTGCGGCGCCGAAAGCCAGCTTGGGGGTAAACGCAGAAATACTATTCATTTTAAAGTTTTTAAATAAAACCGAAGAAATTATTAAGCCCCCCCCGCTTGTCGGTATCAGCAGGCACGTTTTGGTCGCAGCCAAGGTCTGGGGCCGGTGCTGCTGCTGCAGGCAGGATCCAGCCGGTGCCCCGGGCCGTTGGGCGGAGGGGTGTCGGGCTGGTGCGGGCTGAATGCGTGGTGAATCCCGCCCCAGATCTGCCTCGGCGTCGCACTGCTGCTGGCGTTGCCGTTGCTCGTTGATCAGGCGTGGTGCGTTCTGCTGGTCGCGCAGGCGCCGTTTTTCCGCACGCTTGGCCAGGGCGGCTCGAAGAACAGGTACGGCAGCCGAGGGCAGGCGGCCGGCAAAGGAAGGAAACCCCTTAAACTGGTCTCCAACTAGTTGAAACTGTCCCCATGCGCAGCGTCGGTGCTTTCGAGGCCAAAACCCATCTGGCGGCCCTGCTTGATGCCGTCAGCGCTGGCGAACAGATCACGATCACCCGCCACGGCCATCCCGTGGCGCGGTTGGTACCTCATGCTGCCCAGCCCCCCGGCGGCGTGGCAGAGACCATCGCGCGCCTGCGCCAGTTCAACCAGGGGCAGAGCCTCGGCGGCATCAGCATCGCCGAGCTACGTGATCAGGGGCGCAGATGAGCGCCCTGGATTCGTCCCCAAACGCAGTGGCAACGGCCGGCGATCTGGTGCTCGATGTCTCGCTGAGCTGTGCCTGGTGCTTTGCCGATGAGGCCAGCGATGGGGCCTGGGCGATTCTTGAGCAGCTGCAGACGAATCGGGCCCAGGTGCCGGCCCTCTGGCTATGGGAAATGGCCAACGTGCTGCTGCAGGCCGAACGGCGCGGCCGCATCAGTCCTGCCGCCAGCCGCACCTTCCTCGGCCTGCTGGAGGGTCTGCCGATCAGCGTGGACCAGCCCGCCACAGCCAGCGCCTGGCACGACACCCTGGCCCTGGCCCGCAGCCACCGCCTCACCAGTTATGACGCCGCCTATCTGGAGCTGGCGCTGCGCCGCGGCCTGCCCCTGGCCAGTCGCGACAAGGCCCTACAGGCAGCGGCCCGAGCGGAGGGCGTACCCCTGCTGCCCAGCTGAATGCACCCATGCCAGTAGTCAATGCGTAGCCCAGCGGCTACGGCAAAAACCCAGGATCTGCCCCACGATCTCAAGCACCTGCTCCAGCTTGTCGCCATCGAGGCGAGCCAATGGAAGGGGGCGGGAGCTGGGCATTGGCCCGGTCGCACCAGCCCAGCCTCCAGGCCCGTCTCTGGACCACCGCTGACTAGATTCGGCACACCGCAACTTCCCCATCCCAGGGCCTGATGGTGCTCGCCAACGCCAACGGCACCCCGGCCGCCCCCCTCACCTCGCCCAGCTGGAGCGCCGCCGATGGGGCCGCCCTCTATGGTCTCGACCGCTGGGGGGACCCCTATTTCTCCGTGAGCGGCCGCGGCCATGTGATGGTCCAGCCCCGCGGCGATCGGGGCGGCTCGCTGGATCTGGTGGACCTGGTGCAGGAGCTGCAGGGGCGCGATCTCTCCCTGCCGCTGTTAATTCGCTTCGATGACATCCTCGAAGACCGGCTGGAGCGCCTGCATGCCGCCTTCGAGCGGGCCATCGCCCAGTACGGCTATAGCGGCCGCTACCAAGGGGTGTTTCCGGTCAAATGCAACCAGCAACGCCATGTCGTTGAGCAGCTGGTGGAAACCGGCCGGCGTTGGCACTTCGGCCTCGAGGCTGGAAGCAAAGCCGAACTGCTGATCGCCCTTTCGCTCTTGGAAGATCCAGAAGCGCTGCTGATCTGCAATGGCTATAAAGATCGTCGCTATATCGAAACCGCGATCCTGGCGCGACGCCTGGGACGCCAGCCGGTGGTCGTCATCGAGCAAGCCGATGAAGTGGGGCGCATAATCGCGGCCAGCCAAGATCTAGGCGCCGCCCCGTTCCTGGGCATTCGCGCCAAACTCTCAACCCGCAGCACCGGCCGTTGGGGCAGTTCGGTGGGCGAACGGGCCAAGTTCGGCCTCTCGATCCCCGATGTCCTGAGCACAGTTGCCACCCTGCGCCAGGCGGGCCTGCTGGCCGATCTGCGCCTGCTGCACTTCCACATCGGTAGCCAGATCAACGACATCGCCGTACTCAAAGACGCGCTGCAGGAAGCTGGGCAGATCTATGTCGAACTGACGCGGCTCGGGGCGCCCATGGGTTTTCTCGATGTCGGCGGGGGCCTGGGCATCGACTACGACGGCAGCCGCACCGCCACGGCCGCGTCCACCAACTACTCCCTGCAGAACTACGCCAACGACGTGGTCGCCACCGTGCGCGAATGTTGCGAACCCCATGACGTGCCAGTGCCCACCTTGGTGAGTGAAAGCGGCCGGGCCATCGCCAGTCACTTCAGTGTCCTGGTGTTTGATGTCCTGGGAGCGGGCTCCGTGCCGGGGGATGTGCCGCAGGTCGAGGAGCGGGAGCCCCTGGTGCTGCGCAATCTGCGCGACACCTACAACGGCATCAGCGAGGAAAGCGAGCGTGTCCTGGCAGCGGAGGATTCCGATGGCGCGAGGGACAATGCCGCCGGTCCCGAGCGTCTCCAGGAAGCTTGGAACGATGCCCTCAAATTCAAAGACGACGCCCTTGCCGCCTTCCGGCTTGGCTACTTGAACTTGCCCGATCGGGCCAAGGCCGAACAACTGACCTGGGCCTGCTGTCAGGCCATTGCCGAGCGACTTGAGGCCATGGCAAACGAAACACTCATCCCGGAAGAATTACGGGGGCTGCCGGCGGCTCTCGCCGGCACCTACTACGCCAATCTGTCTGTCTTTCGTTCGGCTCCCGACACCTGGGCGATCGATCAGTTGTTCCCGGTGATGCCCCTGCATCGCTTGGATGAACGTCCTACACGCTTAGGTAGCTTCGCCGACCTAACTTGCGATTCAGATGGCAAAATTGCCCGTTTCATCGATCGCGGCCAGGTGAAATCCCTGCTCGAACTCCACACTTTAAAAACTGGCGAACCCTATTGGATCGGCCTGTTTCTTGGCGGAGCCTACCAAGAAGTAATGGGCAATCTACACAACCTCTTCGGAAGCACCAATGCCGTCCACATTCGCCTCTCTGATGGTGGCGGCTATCGGGTTGATCATGTGGTTCGAGGCAATACCAATGCAGAGGTACTCGAAGCCATGGAGCACGACCCCGATCTCCTGCTCGAACGGCTGAGGGTGGCCAGCGAGGAGGCCATCAGCAAGGGCCAGCTCGTCATCAGTGATGCCCGCAGGCTCATGGCCCACCTGCGCACCAGCCTTGGCCAGACCACCTATCTACAGGACTGAGCGGGATCAGGCCGGCACCCGCTTCTCCAAGGTGACCGCCTTGAGCCATTCCGTATTCACCCCAGAGGCCCGCTCCAAGGCAACTTTGCCGGTGCGGGCAATTTCGAGGATGCCATAGGTCTCAAGTAGGCGCTCCAAAGCCACTAGCTTGCCCGGATCACCGACGACCTCCAGGGTCATGGCATCGTCGGCCACATCCACCACCTTGGCGCGAAAAACCTGCACCAGATCAAAAATCGCACTGCGGTTTTGGGGCGGAGCTGACACCTTCAACAACATCAGTTCACGCTCCACCGCCGGAATGGTGGATAGATCGATGACCCCCAGCACGTTGACGAGCTTGTTGAGTTGTTTGCTCATCTGCTCCAGGGTGCCGTCATCTCCCTCAACCACCATCGTCAACCGCGAAACACCGCGATTTTCCGCCGGCCCGACCGCCAGACTCTCGATATTGAACCCACGCCGGGCAAACAGACCCGATATGCGGCTCAGGGCCCCGGATTCATCTTCCACCAGCACCGAAAGGGTGTGCTTCATCGCTCCAAGACCGGGTCGCCCGTTCCAAACCTAGGTGGTGTTGGGGACCCGCCTCCGAAATCGATCCCACTAGAGCGGCTCAGGCGTGAGCTGGGGGAAGAGATGCGAGCCATTCCAACAGGGTTTGATTAAAGACGGGGGGCCGCTCGTCATGGGGACAATGGCCAGCCTGATCCAGGACCACCAGGGGGGTAAGGGGCCGCCAGCGCCTGCACTGCAGGGCCACCTCCAAGGGCACCAGGCCATCTTGACAACCCCAAATCAGCAGCAGGGGCTGGTTCAGGCGGGTCAGCAACGCTGGGGCCGTGGCGTGATGGGGGCGCAACGGCATGGCAATGCTCATGGCCCGCAGGGCCCTGACCGCTCCTGGACGCCGGGCCGGCCTGGAGATCACCCTTCGCAACTCCCGATCACCGATGATTGGGTTGTCGTAAGCCGATTGAAGACCCAGGTCCAAAAGGGGCGAATGGACCAGAAGCGGCACAATCACCTCCAAGGGCAGCAACCGACAAAGCAGATTGACAATCAGTCGCTTCAACCTGCGGCGCCATGGGGCTTGGCGGGGGGAGCCACCGAGTCCACCCATCCTCGCCATCAACAGGGCCGGATCCGGGAGGGGTACCGCTGCTACAGCCTGCACCCGATCGGGAAAATGCACGGCGCAAGTGAGCGCGACCAATCCACCGAGGGAGTGGCCCACCAGCACCGCCGGCCCTTGAACCACCTCGTCTAGAAAAGCCCCCAGCTGCCGAGCCCAGAGACGATTATCGAGCCTTAGCCAGGGCTGGCTTGAATCTCCAAATCCAAGCAGGTCCATGGCGTAGACCTGCCAACCTGCCGCAGCGAAGGCACCGGCGTTGTGGCGCCAATGGCCACTGCCGGCCCCAAATCCATGGATCAGGACTAGGGGGGGATGGGCTGGATCGCCGATGCGGCGCCAATGACAGCCATGGCCCTGCCAGTACCAGAGGCCCTGATCGCCCCAATCCACGCCCCAATGACTGGCGGAGACCGCCGCCGGTTCAGGGTTCACCTTGCACCAGGGTGCCGCCTTCAATGACGGTCGCCCGCAAAATCTTGTCGCCCTGCTGAATCTTGTCAATGACATCCATACCCTTGGTCACCCTGCCAAAAACGGCGTAGCGGCCATCCAGCTCGGGCAAGGCCTCCAAAGCCACATAAAACTGGGCACTGGCGGAATTGGCATCCCCGGAACGGGCCATAGCCAGAGCACCCCGTTCGTGGCTGAGGCGCAACTCCCGGGTAATGCCTGGGGTGATCAGGGGCTGGCCATAGCGGGGCCGGACCTCGGACTTAAGGCCTACTTCAAGGGGGATCAAACGGGCTTCGCGGCTCGTGGGGTCGATATAGCTGCCGGTGCCGTATTCACTGGCAGCCACCTTGGGATCGGCGCTGATCGGATCGCCCCCCTGCACCACAAACGGCATCGGTTCCCTTACGACGCGGTGGAAGACGGTGCCGTCGTAGACCCCGCGTTTGACAAGATCCACGAAATTGCCTGCCGTCAAAGGGGCAGCCTTACCGTCTAAGCCCAGGATGACTTCGCCCCGACTGGTCTGCAGGGCCACTTTGGCGGAGCCACTAAGACATGGGGTCGTGGCCACGGCACAACCCATGGGGGTCGGGGCCCGTTCGGCAGCGCAAGCCGACAGAGTCAATGGCAGGACCAAGCTGACGACGAAAAGGGCCAACTTGAGCCGCCAGGGCGACTGAAGCGGGGTGCTGTACTGAATCGCCATCGGCATCAAAGGCCCTCCAGGGGCACACCAAGGAAACGGGCCAATTGGGCTCCGGAGAGTTCAAGATCGGCTAACGGCTGGGGCTCACCCACCTGGGTCAGGGGCAAATCGCGGCGACCCTGGAGCCGCAGTGCCAGCCGGCGTCGGGGACTGATGCCCTCGCGCACATCGACCTTGACGGCCTGAATATCCCTGAGGGGGATATCCAATTCGATGCGACGACGAAAGCCCCGACGGGTGATGCGCGCTTGACCTGCCGTGCGATCGAATCGGTTGCTGCCTGAACCGACGTCGATCACGATTACGGACCATAGATAGGTCGCGAGCGCCAGCGCCGCCAGTCCGTAAAGACCCATCACCAACCCCTGGGGCACCCAGACGAGCTCTGCCGGATGGCCGATCGGCAGCAAATTGCGCTGAAAACGACTGGAAGCACTGGTCAGCAAGAAACCAAGTCCACCAATGCTGACCGCGGTGGCCACCAGCAGATTGGACAGTCGCCTGGAGCCCAGCACCGGCTGCTCCAAAACCTGGGCAGGATCAGCCAAACCTGTAACCGTCGCAGGGGGGACGCTGCTGGAGGCCATAAAGAAGGAGTAGGGCAAAGGTGGACCCATCCTGCCGTGGGGGCGATCCGGTCGGGCCTGGGCCAGCGAAATGCCCGGGCCGAGTCGGCCTGGGCCACCGAAGCCCCTTCTAACTTCAGCCGATGTCGAGCAGCCGCGTCGTTCCAGGCAGGGTTGTTACGATCGCCAGGTATCCCACAGCCCAGCGGGTTTCCCGCACCGTTCTTCCCATGACGATTGCTGTAGGGCGGGCGCCATCGGCCCGGGGATGGTTCGACGTCCTCGATGACTGGCTCAAGCGCGACCGCTTCGTTTTCGTGGGGTGGTCCGGTCTGCTGCTTTTCCCCACGGCCTATTTGGCTCTGGGGGGCTGGCTGACCGGCACCACCTTCGCCACCTCCTGGTACACCCACGGCATTGCCAGCTCCTACCTGGAGGGCTGCAACTTCCTCACCGCCGCCGTCAGCACCCCCGCTGACGCCATGGGCC
>JBIIRU010000197.1:0-5343 GCA_044341355.1 Cyanobium sp.
CAGCGGCTGCATGCGGCCTTGGGCGGACTGCTTCCGCTTTGTGCGGACGATTCCAGGGACATTGTGAAGATTGCTGCGGATCTGCAGCTCTTTCCGCACTCCTCTCGCCTCAGTCGCCACGCGGGGCAATGCAAGCACTATTCACCACATGCATAGATCTAACCTCCTGTGAATCGCCGCTCATTGCTGCTGAATTTGCAAGATGGAAGCCGATGTGCTGCCTGGCATGGTCTTCCTGCCCCCAACCTCTGATTTCCCGCCAAATCCGGAACCGCTGGAACGCGAGGTGCTCAATAGCACCTACCTGGAACTGAGAAATTGCTACTCCAGCTTGATGCGCAGCCGCGCTCAGCATCGGCGCCTGGCCAACAAGGCCAAGGATGAAACCGCTCTCCTCAAGGAGCGGATCACGGCCCTAGCCAGCCGTGACCTGCCCCAACGCCAGGAAATCTACGAGCTCCTGGAGATCGTGACGGCCATCACCGGTGACATCGAAGATGCCGGTGATGATCTGGTGAATGGCTTCAGCCGCTACCAGAAAGGTCGCCATACCTTTCAAGGCGGCGGCTATCTCGGCGATCTGATGCGCGCAGTGATTCATTTCATCAATCGCTGGGGCCGCACCAAGGACCGCCTTGGCGATCTCAAGCAGAAGCAGCAGGAGCTGATCAATAAGTCCCAGGATCTGCTGACGCCGCCGCCACCCCCACCAGGCGGCAACGGCCACGGACTTGCAGCCGGGACAACCCCACCGCCTGGGGACAGTGCGCCCCGGCCCATCGACCTCAGCACGAACGGGAGTCAGCCGCAGCCCCAGGATCAAGCCAAAGGAGCCCCAGACCATGGGTGAGATCGCTGACACCATGGGCTCCGCCCTGCGGCAGCTGGCCCAGGCCGATGCCCGGCTCTATCGCGGCCTGGCGCAAGAATTGAACGATGGTGCCACCGCAGGAGCGGAACCCCGCGCCCTGATCCAGCCCCAGGGCGGCGCCCCTGCCACGGAAGCCCAGCTCCTGGCCCTGAAGAACATCGCCCTGCAGGAGCTCTGTGCGCATCGGGGCATCAAGGTGCCCAAGCGCCCCAGAAAAGATCTGATGGTGGCCCTGCTGCTGGCGGATCCCAACGGCCCGCCGCCTCTGTCCCTGCTTCCCCCTCCCAAGACCAAGACCGCTTTAGGTGGGAAGGGCACGGGGGCCACGGGCGGCAAGGCCGGCACCGCTGAGCTCCAGGCCCTGGAGCAGCGCCTTGTTCGTTTGGAGCAACTGGTGCTGCTGATCGCACAGCAGGTGGGCGTGCCCCAGGACGCGATCGAGCGGTTGCTGCCACCGGCTGCTCCGCCAAGCTGAAGCCCCTCTGCGCTGGCCCCAGCCGATGACGGTGAACCGGGAGTCGTTGGACAAGCTGGGCCGTTTCCTGCTGCGCGGCCTGCGCATCGGCGCCAGCACGGTGTCGATCGTGGAGTTGCTGCGCAACGACTGGACCGGCGGCATCAGCGCCGGGGTGGCCTGGCTGGTGTTTCTGCAGGTGGAGAGGCGGCTGCCGCCCCTAAGTCCGGAGCCTGAGGACTGATTCGCAGGCAACGGGCCAGCGCCCGCGCAGTGATGATGAAGGTTGCGGAACTCCCAGACCGCCGCCCTGGCATCCACCTATCGACGGCAGTCAGCCATCGCGTCCACCAGCCCCGCTCGCCTGGCAATGTTCAGCACTGGACCCTCTCCAGCGCATGACACTCTCCACCCCAAGCAGGCCTCCCTCCACCCCAGCCTCTGGGCCGCTGCGGCGTGAGTAGATCGATGCCCTCATGGAGGAGTTGCGCGACCCTGCTCTGGCCCGTCAATTCCTGATGGATGCTGGCCTGATCGACGCTGATGGCCAGCTCACCCCTCCGTACCGCAGTCAGGATGCCCGGTCGGCCTAAGAACAGTCTGAGCCCCTTGGTGCTGTTTCATGACCCCCCTTTTCAGCTGGCGGCGGCCCGCTGGAGCGCATGTTCACGTGCCTGCAGAAACCTTGTCGGCGCAATGCTTTTGAGGCGCTTCCCTCTTCCTCTGGTGGCTGCGGCACCGGCGGTTCGATGCACTGGGCGCATGGATTTGCGGACTGCTGCATCCACGCGGCAACCTGAGCCCTGCTCGGGCCATCCCTGCGAGCCAACCCGCTGATTGCCATGGGCTTCCGTCTCCGCCGCTCCGCCCGCCTTGGACCGCTGAGGTTCAACTTCTCCAGCGGGGGACTGAGCTCGATCTCCGTCGGTGGGCGCGGAGCCTCCTTCAACATCCCGGTGAATCGCAGCGGCGGTGCCCGCACCACCGTGGGGCTGCCGGGCACCGGCCTGAGCTGGAGCGTGGAGCACGCCCCCGATCGCCCGGCCGCCATCCCCACAGCGATCCCGGCTGGCCATGCGGCCGGCCTGCCCAACAGCCGCCGGCTGCGCCCCGGCCAACTCGATGCCCTCAAGCGGTCGCTGCTGGGGGTGCTGCACCGGAAGCTCTTCGCTCCAGGCTCCCCAGGAGAGCAGCTGTGGGAGCAGGGCCTGGTGAGCCGCCTGCTCGCCGATACCTCCCTCGGTGCGCGCACCGCTGGCCTGCTGGCGCTGATCGAAACCCCGGAGGCGATGGAGGCCTACGTACTGCGGTCCCAGGGCCAGGACGACGCCAAACGCCGCGCCCAGCGCTGCATCACGGCCGTGCAGGAAGCCTCTCGGCTGGCTACGGGGCGGGGGTGGCTCTCCTGAGACTGCAGGGGCAGGTGCCCATAGGGCCGGTTCCCCGTATCCGGCCGCACCTACGCTCCCGCCTCAGCGGGCCAAGGATGGAGCCAGATGGAACGAGATACCCCCGCATGCGTGAGGTCGTATTCCCCATCACCGCGCCGACTTTGGAGGAGCTGCAGCACGAGGCCCTGATCGAACACCTGGGGCCGGCCCATTGCACCGTTCGGGTGCGCGTGCGCCGCGGCCCCAGTGCTGCCGTCAGCAGCATCCGGCCGGTGGGTCGCCCTGCTGCCCTCTGCCGCTGATCCGGGATGCCCGAGCCAGCGGCCCCGACCAGCACCGACACGATCACCAGCTCACTTGTGCTGGCCGCCGATGAGCCCGCCGCCCTGGCGCGGTTCTATGGCGGTCTGCTGAACGAGGAGCCACTGCCGGGCCTCAGCGGCACCCACTGGCGGGTTCCGTGGCCGACCGGAGGCTGGCTGGAGGTGTACGCCCCATCCAAAAGCCGGCCGCAGCCGCGGCAGCCGGGGCGACTGGCGCTGTGCCTGCAACGAAAGGCCGATGCTGCAGGCCCCCTTGCCGTGCTGCACGCCTGGATCGCCACGGCCCTGGAGCTGGGCGCCAGCGTGGACGATCCGCCGCGGCAGGAATCCTTTGGTGCCGAGGCCTGGCTGCTGGATCCGGAGGGCAATCGCCTGCTGCTCCTTGTGTTGCCTGCCTCGTGAAGCGCCCCCCTGGGCAGACAGTCCTCCTCAGCCCAGGCCCCCAAACCGGATCAGGGCCCCCACCACCACAAAGGCGATCGCCAGCGCGGTGATGCCGCGGATATGCCAGGTCAGGCCGCTCAGGTTGTCGTCGTTCAGGTTGGGGATCAGCCGCAGCCGGGCATGAACGGCCAGGGCGGCGGTGCCGGCCAACAGCAGCAGCTTCACCCCCACCAGCATCCCTATCGGGTTGGCTGGGTTGAACAGGCCCCGGAAGCCGGGCAGATAGATCCAGCCCATCCCTAGGCCGGTGAGCACCTGGATGGCGAGGGCCGTGAGCCCCAGCGGCTCAAAGACCTCCTCAAAGGCGCGGATCTGGGAAGCGCTCTGCGCCCGCAGCGCCCTTGGCAGCACCCCCAGATCCAGCACCAGATGGCCGCCGGTCCACACCGTCGCCGCCAGGGCGTGGACGATCACCAGCAGCGGAAACACAGACAATGCAGCGACCGGTCACCTGCCTCCACGATGGGGGCAATTCGGTGTGGCTGACCATGAAAGTGATCGTGGATCTGTGCGAGGTGCCGATCGGCGTGGGCGTGCACCTGGCCCGATCTCCTCCTTGCGCCCAACTGCAGCCGCAGCGGCACCACCTTCATGGCTGCGGCCCCTCCACCAGACCCTGGAACATCACCAGCGCATCGACGTACCCCAACTGCCTGTGGAGGAATGCCCCCGGCAACGTGCCGACCACCTGAAAGCCATTGCGCTGCCAGCAACGGATGCCGGCGTTGTTGGTGCTCACCACCAGGTTGAACTGCATCGCCCGGAACCCCAGCCGCTGCGCCGCCTGCAACGAGTGCTGGCAGAGGCGGCTGCCGATCCACTGCCGCCGCGCCTGCTCGGCCACCACATAGCCGGCATTGGCCACATGGGCGCCGAGGGCGAGGGAGTTGGGCCTCAGGTAATAGGTGCCCACCAGCGCGCCGCTGGCATCAACCGCCACCATCACCGCCTGGCTGCGCTCCACCCAGGCCACCTGGGCCTCGGCCTCGCTGATGGCCGGATCGTGGGGGAAGGTTTCGCCGGCGCGGAACACCGGCTCCAGCAGTGCCCACACCGCCGGCCAGTCGGCCGCCTCAAAGGGGCGGATTTGCAGTGGTGTGGGCAATGGAGCCAGGGGTTTGGATCAGCAGCTGGGCCATCCTGACGCTGCCACTGCGGCGCCGCCGCAGTCTGATGCCGCTGCAGTGCGACGCCGGCCTCAGCGCAGCAGCAGCCCGATCGGCCCCAAGGCCACCAAGCCGCTGCCGAGGGCCAGCAGCAGGGCTGCAGCACGGGTCCAGGCCACCGGCAGGCGCCGCAGCAGCAGGAGACTGCCGCCGCTCACCAGCGCTGATCCGCTGAGCGCCCCCAACCACCAGAGCGCGGCGGAACCATCAACCGGGGCCTCCAGACCATGGAGCATGGCGTGCACCGCCACGGCGGCGGCTACCAGGGCAGCGCAGCCGCCCAGTCGGGGGCTCTGCTGGGAGCGCAGCACCAGCACCGCCACGGCTGTAATCGCCAGGGCCGCCAGCAACTCCTGGGCGGGCAGGCTGCCGCCCAGGGCGCCGAACACGCCGCCACCGATGGCGCCAGCCAGGGCCCAAAGCAACAGCTGAGGGGAGATCACGGCGCCAGCGGCTCCGACCGACACCAGCAACAGCAGGTGATCCACACCGCTGATCGGGTGCAGGAAGCCGGCGGCGATGCCGCCGTTGGCGATGCCATGGGCTTGGGCGGGTTGGGCAAGCAGCAACGCCAGAGCTGTGGCGCCGCCGGCCAGGGCCAAGGACCTGGCTGAAATGCGTGGAGTCATCGAGCGATCCGGTCCGCGCCGGAAATGAAAGGTCTCAAAACGGCGAGCGTTCTGACTGAGAGGGC